>CAZDXX010000143.1:0-4596 GCA_964509595.1 uncultured Oscillospiraceae bacterium | reverse complement strand
TGACGGTGATGCCGTACTGAGCCCAGCCGGCAGCCAGGTTCAGGGAGTAAGCGTTAACAGCACCCTTGGTGGAGCCGTAGCAAACAGAGATGTCGCTCTTCTTGGAACGAACAGCGCCGATGGAGCTGACGTTGATGATGCGGCCCCAGCCCTGCTCCTTCATGCCCTGACCAAAGTACTTGCAGGTCAGCATGATGGAACGAACGTTAGCGCTGAACATCTCATCCCACTCAGCAACGGGATGCTCCATAGCGGAGAACTTCTTGTTGACACCCTGGGAGTTGACCAGAATGTCAGCGCCGCCCATAGCAGCCTTAACATCCTCAGCCAGCTTGGCAACGTCAGCCTCGGAACCCATATCGCCAGCGAAGCACAGAACCTCGGCGCCGGTGTTTTCCTTGATCTCAGCAGCCTTCTTCTCCAGCTTAGCCAGGCTGCGGCCAACAATAGCGACCTTCACGCCAACTGCTGCGTAGCCCTCAGCGATAGCGCCGCCGATACCGCCGCCGCCGCCAACGACAACTGCGCGCTTGCCTTCCAGATTAAACATATTCTTGTAATCTACCATGATAATTTCCTTTCCCCGGCTCAAGGCCGGCCTTTGATTTCCTTGGGATTCCCGCCGGAAAACCGGCCCATGGGAAGAACCAAAGCATGAAGTTGCCCAAGTTAAAAAAATCATACCATTTTATACCCGTTTTCAGCAAGGAGATGGCTTTTGGATGTGGGGGGACACTTTTTGTTTTTTTAATAGTAATTGGCTATGACAGGGGGCATAAAAATGGCAAAAGTGACAGATAAACGGCGCAAATGCAGATAAAGGTTCCGCTTGCAAAATGGCAAGTAAATTAATATAATATTCCTATAATGTTTTACAAAAGTACAGCCTTCGACTGGAGAAAGGAGGTCCCGGCGTGCTTACTGCATTGATTGTTGATAAAGAACAGGAGACCCGGGACTGGCTCCTGAATCTGGTGGATTGGAATAAACAGGGTGCCCAAGTTATCGGAACCTGCAGCAATGGTGTGGAGGCCTTGGAGACCATTATGCGGCTGCGTCCTGATGTGGTATTTACCGAGGTTTGTATGGAGGGTACCGACGGGCTTGATTTGATTCGCCACGCAAAGGATCATGGAATTGCCTGTGATTTCGTTATTGTAAGCCGGTTCCGCAGGTTTGAGTATGCACAAAGTGCTATGCGTATGGGTGTGGAGGAATATCTGACCAAACCCGTAGAAGCAAGTGAATTGCTTCGTGTATTGGACAAAATGAGTCAACGCAAACAGGCTAAAGAAAGTCTGGATGTGAATGAGCAGTTTTTCCGTACGCGTCAGCTTCTGCGCAACTCTTTTATGGAAAGTTTTACCGGGTTGGTTCCCCCAAAGGGTTTTTCGTTGGAGTCGTTAAACAAGAAATACCATTTTCGTTTTCGGGAGGGCATTTTCCAGTCAGCTATTTTGATGGTGGACGGATTGCCGGAGGAAGAAGACGGAGTGTTTTTGCCTGCACTGACGGAGAATTTACGCGCTCGATTTGATCCGGTGTGCTATGAAGTAATTCCTTTTGTTCAGGGCAATCAGCGGTTAACGCTGACCTTGAACTATGCGCCCGGCAGCGGAGCGGAGGAACGTTTGCCTGAGCTGTTGGAAATCTTGCGCCAGCATTTGCAGAAGCGCGGGTGTGCTGAGGTGGGCTTCTGTATTGGCGTAGGTTTGCCCGAGCGGGACGTCGCCAAACTGCGGTACACTTTGGATACTGCTGAGCGAGCTGCACGTTGTGGTATTCTGCGGGGCCGTAACCAAATTTACTGGTATGGAAAGCAAAAGTTTGATGCCATTAAGAGTGATGATATTTTAACGTCCACTCTGGTGGGCGAAATGAGAGGCAGCGCTGCCATACTGGATGCAGAAACCTTTGCGTATGCTGTACGAAGCGCTTTTGCACCGATATCTCCCTACACAGACCCTGCAGTGGTTATTGACATCTGCCACGCCGCTATTTCTGCAGTTATGGATGCCTGTGTTCAGGCAGGGTATGGAGAGGTTTCGGAAGAAGAGCATTTGAATATTCTGCATAAATTGGGCGATGCGACCACGTTGGCGGAAACCATGACGAATCTGCTGGACTGGACGGAGAAGCAGATGGAGCGCTGCATTCAGGAACGCAGAAGCAGCCGTCCGGTTCGTGCAGCCAAGGAATATATTGCCCGGCACTACATGAAGACGCTGACTTTGGAGGAAATCTCCAAGCATGTCCATTTAAATGCCTCCTATTTGAGTATTGTATTCAAGAAAGAGACTGGACAAAACTTCTCGGATTATTTGACCAGTTACCGTGTTGAGATGGCCAAAAACATGTTGCGGCAGGGTGACATGAGTATTGCGGCGATCAGTGAGGCGGTGGGATACGCAGACAGCAAGTATTTCAGCCGTATTTTTACTAAGCTGGTCGGTATCAAGCCTTCGGCATATCGCACGCTGCACGGCTAAAATGAACACATATGAAAGCCTTCGCGGAAGAGTTGACTCCGCGAAGGCTTTTTGTTAAGAAATCAAGATTTTTTTGGCCAAATCATCTGCTGTTCGATAAACGCGATCGAAATCTACATATGGATTATAGAGGGCTTCTAACTCGTCGTGCATGGTTTTTGCTTGTGACAGGGAATCAACGGCCTCATCGATTAAAGCACCGGAAACTTTTCGGGAGAAGCGAAGTCTGGCTTTATTCCGGCGCACAAGCTCGGTATCGATCATAGCATCTAGGCGAATTCGGCGGTATGGCCGCTTGTGGTAGATGCTCGTGGGTGCAGCAGACAGAAAGGCCAATGATAATTCGGGGATAATCAAATGTGCCAGCTGATCTGGGAACAACGGAGAAGGGCAAGCAATCACATCATAGCCGGCAGATGTTACGTGTGTCAGCAGATGAGTTAACATTGAATGAGACAAGCCGCAGCTGTCTTCCAAAATGTAAATTCGTTTACATAATACATCTGCGGTTGTGTAGTAGGTCAAAACTCCCTGGTGGGTGATGGCGCTCAGAAAGCGTTGTACAACCTGACCTTTGCCGTGGCCTTCGTTGCGTATTTCACGGCTCAAAATTCCTTTTGCGCGTTTGGCTAACTTTTGCTCCAATGCCTCAGTAATCAAGAGTGATCGCATATCCTTCATGACTTCAGCAGCGGCATTGAGACAGCGGTATGCGCGTTTGTAGCAATCTTTGTAGCCGGCCATACAGCCCATAATTTCTTTGCGAATACCTTGCAAGCCTTCCCGATTGTAACAATCGCTTAGATTTACATAACTTTCTACGACGCCGGGATACTTTGGTTCGACAACGTGGGGGGCTGTACCATCGACGATAGCGGTTTTATAGGTTGGGAAAATCACAGCATCCAAAGAATCTGGATCTCCGGAGCAGTGGATGTACTCAACTTGCTCACCGATATCTTCGGCCTTTTCAGCGATTCGCCGCATGAGAGACGATTTGCCGCAGCCTGCGCCGCCCTTTAAAATATAGATAGCATTTGCTTGCGCCGGATCGATCAGTTGATCGTAGAGGGAATAAAAACCATGAGGGGAGTTTGCACCTAAGAAAAAGCGAACTTTATCGCCTGTTTGCATTGATCATACCTCCAATGGAAAGTCTCTTCAATTTAAAGGTATGCAAAGCGAAGGAGAGACGTTCGATATTTACAACGAAAAGAAGTTGTACATCAAAAAGATTTCGTGCTATCATGTAGATGACTAGAAGCAAAAGGAGAGGTAAACATGACAGTATTTTTAACGAGTAGTCCTACCGGTCCGCTGGATCACAGCCGGGTCGTTGAGGGATTTGATACAAAAAATAAGTTGGTTGATAATTTGAAAAAACGTTGGCCTGAAAAGGCTCGCTGCCTTTTGATTTCGGCCTCTCCTGCAGAAGCAGCTTTTGCAGACGGCATGCGTGATCACATGCGGGAAGCCATGCAAATCAGCGGCCTTTCGTTCAGTGATGTTGATATTTGGGATGACAGAACAGAGGATTTTTCTGTGGAAGCACTGACATCATACAACGTAGTCTTTTTGGGCGGTGGCCATGTTCCCACACAGAACGCATTCTTTCAGCGTATTGGGCTGCGCGAGAAAATAGCGCGGTTTGGTGGTATTGTTATTGGCATCAGTGCCGGTACTATGAACAGCGCTGATGTGGTATATGCTCAACCAGAGTTGGAAGGTGAGTCTGTTGATCCCAACTATAAGCGTTTTATTACCGGCCTTGGCTTGACAAAAATCAATGTTTTGCCGCATTATCAAATGATTAAGGACGCTGTTTTGGATGGTCAGCGTGTTTTTGAGGATATTACCTACGCTGACAGCATGGGGCGGTGCTTTTATGCGCTGGTGGATGGAAGCTACATTATCAGTTGCGGTGGCATCGAGATCATTTATGGGGAAGCCTACCGGATCTCCGACGGAAAAATTGAGAAGATTTGTGAAGAGGGATGGACATTTACTCTTTAATTAAAAGGAAAAAAGCGAGTTGGTTTGCAACCAACTCGCTTTTTTTAGCATCTTTTGAAGTTGAAATTACTTCAGCTCGACCTTAGCGCCGACC
>CAZDXX010000142.1:0-4636 GCA_964509595.1 uncultured Oscillospiraceae bacterium | reverse complement strand
GTCACTTCGGGGTTGCCGTACATCACGCCGACCTTTTCGCGCAGCTGGTTGATGAAGATGACCACACAGTTGGTCTTGGCAATGGAGCCGGCCAGCTTACGCAGCGCCTGGCTCATCAGACGAGCCTGCAGTCCCACATGAGAGTCACCCATGTCGCCTTCGATCTCGGCACGGGGGGTCAGAGCTGCTACAGAGTCCACAACGACCACGTCGATAGCGCCGGAGCGCACCAAAGCTTCACAAATTTCAAGGCCCTGTTCACCGGTGTCCGGCTGGGAGATCAGCATGGCATCAATGTCCACACCCAAAGCGCGGGCATAGGTGGGATCCAGCGCATGTTCAGCATCGATAAAGGCCACTTCACCGCCGCGCTTCTGTGCTTCAGCTGCAATGTGCAGCGCCAGAGTGGTTTTACCGGAAGACTCCGGGCCATAGATTTCAATGATACGACCCTTGGGAACGCCGCCGATACCCAGCGCAATATCCAGTGCCAGCGAACCGGTAGGAATGGCCTCGACCATAACGTCAGCGTTCTCACCCAAACGCATAATAGAGCCCTTACCATAAGTGCGCTCGATCTGCGCCATACAGGTTTCCAATGCCTTCTTCTTGTCAGAAGCAGGAGCAGCAGTTTCCACGGTCACTTTCTTAGTAGCCATACACATTCGTTCCTTTCCCACCGCCCTAAAAGGCGGTTTTCGTTCTTATGGGTTCAGTATAGCAATCACATTATCCTATAATCCGGACTTTTATCCTTTGACCTTACCTTCAACAACGCGCCAGATGCCGGCGGTATCCTGATAAGTCTTGATATCCGTATAGCCATTCTTGGCCATGATCATTTCCACATCGCCCACCTGGCCGATGCCCACTTCAAACACCAGGCTTCCGTCCAGCCGCAGGGCATTGCCCCAGCGCTCGGCGATGCCCCGGTAAAAATCAAGTCCGTCCTTGCCGCCATCCAGGGCCAGATGGGGCTCGTAGTCCTTCACGGAGATGTCCAGCCCGGGAATATCGGCACTGGGTATGTACGGAGGATTGCACACGATCACATCGAAGTCCCAAAGATTTGCCGCAGGCGGCTGCATGGCATCGGCCAGCATACACACTACCTGTGCATTCAGCCCGCAACGGCGCACATTCTGCTTACAAACACGCAGTGCGCCTTCCGATACATCTGCCAGTACCACACGGCACGTTGGCACGTTGGCCGCCACGGCCAGACCGATGCAGCCGGAACCGGCACACAAATCCAGCACGCGAGCCCCTTCTCCGGCTGCCCGTGCCAGCAAAATCGCACGTTCCGCCAGAAGTTCGGTATCCATACGCGGGATCAAAACATCCCGGGAAATATCCAGCGGTAGACCGTAGAACTCCCATTCGCCGATAATATAAGCCACCGGCTCTCCCGCCAAGCGGCGATCCACCAGGTCGTGAATCCGCTTTTCCATAGAGTCAGCCACATAAAGACCGGCATCCCGCACAAACTGCTCACGGCTCTTGTCTGTGGCGTAGCAGATCAATTCACGAGCCTCCAACTGGGCGTTTTCCACCCCTGCAGCCTTCAATTGGCGCCGGATATCCAAATATAAATTGTTATAGGTTATTGCCACAGGCCTTCACCTCTTTACCTTGGTATTACCAAGTATCTTTACCTTCCTGCTCGGGAATGACTTGCTTCAATGCCTCGATACCCACTTCGATCATGGAATCATCCGGCTCAAAGGTGGTAAAATTCTGCATCCACATGCCGGGTTTGGTCAGAATACGGGTCAGCCAATTATCATAGCGGCCCACCAGTCGATTAAACTCGTAACTGAGAGCCACGACCACCGGCAGGAGAAGCAAATGCATACCCATACGCACCCACAGGTTCGTCCACTCCACATAGGTAAAGACCACGCTGTTGCACAGAATGGAGATCAGGATGACCACAAACAGGAAGCTGGTGCCGCAGCGGGGATGATGACGCTTCTGCTTACGCACGTTCTCTACCGTCAGAGGCAGGCCCGCTTCATAACAGAAAATACTCTTGTGTTCCGCACCGTGGTATGAAAACACGCGGCGCATATCCTTCATGCGGGAACACAGGAACAGATAGAGCATAAAGATCACGATACGGATAACACCTTCGATCAGGTTATGCGCCACCGGACTGGTAATAAAACGATCAAAGAACCCGGCGATGAAAGTCGGCAGCAGGAAAAACAGGCCGACACTGAAACAGACGGAAATTACTGCAGCCAAGCCCATGATGACCGATGTCGCCTTCTCGTTCCCCAGCTTCTTCTCCAACCACATATCTAACTTGGAGGGTTCTTCCGTCTGCTCATCTTCGGGATAAAAATCCGCCGAATAAAACAGCGCCCGTACGCCATTGATCATGGAACTGCCAAAGTTGACAACACCACGAATCAACGGCCAGCCGAGAATCGGATACTTGTCCTTGATCGCTTTGCGAGGCTCCACCTTCACTTCCAGCTCACCATCGGGTTTGCGTACAACGATGGCCTTCTTCTCAGGGCCCAGCATCATGATGCCTTCGATCAGAGCCTGTCCGCCAATAGTGGTACGAAATGCAGGACAGGATTGGGGTTCTTTTGCCATAATAACTCCTTTTGCACAAATGCACTTAATTTGACCTAATATTATCACGTCTTCGCCAAAAAGGCAAGACAATTTTCGAACTTATGTTCCACTCGCTGTAATGTCAATGGGCATGCGAATCGTAACGATACAACCGCCGCCCTCAGCATTACCGAGTTCCAGACTACCGTTGTGACGGGTAATGATCTCATCGCAAACAGCCAGACCGATACCGGAACCTCGCGCCTTCGAGGAACCCTTGTAAAACTTGTATTTCACGTGAGGCAGCTCATCCTCGGGGATACCCGGGCCGTAGTCGCGGATGGTAATGACCGCACTGTTTTCTTCCCGGTGGACCGCCACATCGATGCGTTTGCCGGAACCACCGTGCTTGGATGCATTGTCCAACAGATTGCAGAACACCTGACGCATACGCTCCGGATCGCCGGTAATGGGCGGAAATTCCTCGTCACCGTCATCGTAGTTCAGCACCAGACCTTCCCTACGGAAGAATTCCCGATAGGTATACACCGCGTCTTCCAGCTCAGCTTTCAGATCCATCGGCTCCACAGAGAGCGTAAACCGGCCATCTTCAATACGGGAGAATTCCAGCAGCTCTTCCACCATGTTTGTCAGGCGGCGAGCTTCGGAAACAATAATGCCCATTCCCTTCTTCACATCATCGGCATCACGTACTTCGCCATTCATGATGGTTTCGGCCCAGCCGTTGATAGCGGTCAGCGGGGTGCGCAGTTCGTGGGAAACCGAGGAGATAAACTCCGACTGGGTCTTTTCCGCCTGCGCGATTTTCAGCGACATGTCGTTGATCGCATCCGTCAGATCACCGATCTCATCATTATGCTTTTTCTCCATTTGTATGCCGTAACTGCCGGCTGCGATGCGCTTTGCGATCTCTGTAATTCCGACCACCGGGTCTACAATGGATCGCACAAAATAAAGGTTGGAAAAGTAGACGAGAAAGAAAATCAAGAAGCCGAGGGCAATCCCCAGCAGAACTGTCGTCATGATCTGTCTGTCCACCAGCTTCAGCGAGGTCACCACGCGCATAACACCCACTACAGTGCCGTTGTAGATAACAGGCGACGACACTGCCATGATACGCTCACCGGTATTGGGATCCTTGCCCGTCCATGGTCTGGTCTCCCGCAAACTGATCGCTTGGGTAATGTCGGGCGTACCCGGGGAAATATTGGCTGTCAAACCGGATGTAGATTCCTGCACACTGCCGTATCGGCTCAAGAACTGCAGCTCCAGCTTATCTTTACTCTCAAACGTTGCTACATATTGGCTGACATAGGAACGGTATTCGCTTTCCGTGTAATCCTCAAGAAACCCGGTCACAGCATCGACCGTATTTTCCAAAGCGGTGGAAACGCTTGTGTAATAGGAATTGGCCATGGCAGCAGAAAAGGCGGTCACAGCAATAAAAAGCAGCAGTATCACAACACTGATGGAGTTTACAAGCCATCGGCGCCGAATGCCGCCAATACCTTTGCTTTTTTTGGTTTTCATCACAGTGTCCTCCTTTCCTCGTCGACACAAGTTCCATATCCCTCGCTTTCTCCCAAGCGGGATTCCACTGCACCTCCTCTCCAAATCGAACCCGCTGACGCTGGGCTTTAATTTGGTTTTACGGGGCTTTTCCGGAAAAAGAACATATGCCAGAATAATTTCGTTTCAAATTCGCTTTAAAATCCCCACTTGTAGCCGAATCCCCACACGGTCGTAATATACGTGGGATTCTGAGGATCGTCTTCGATCTTAATACGCAGGCGCCGGATATTCACGTCCACGATTTTCAGTTCTCCGAAATAATCGTGTCCCCAGACAGAATCCAGGATTTCTTCGCGAGCAAGCGCTTTGCCCGGGTTATCCATAAACAGCTTGACGATGTTATACTCTACCTGAGTCAATTTGATGCGCTGCCCATTCTTTTCCAGCGTGCGGTTGCGGGTATTCAGCAGGAAGGGCGGCTGGCTGATCTCGCCGTCGCCCGCGTCCTGCGCGTCCCCGCCGGCACGGCGGTAAA
>CAZDXX010000141.1:0-4679 GCA_964509595.1 uncultured Oscillospiraceae bacterium | reverse complement strand
GCCCGGGGTAGAGGAGTCCTGTCAGAGCTATGTCGATTATATTGCGGCAAATGAAAGCAGCATCGTGCGCCGCTGGCTGCGCGCCGGCGCGGACGGCTGGCGTCTGGATGTTGCCGATGAACTGCCCGATGAATTCCTGCACACGGTCCACACCGCCATCCGAACCGAAAAGCCGGACGCTGTCGTCATCGGCGAGGTATGGGAGGACGGTTCCAACAAGGTCGCCTATGGTGTTCGCCGCAAACATATCTGGGGCGGCCATTGCGATGGTCTGATGAATTATCCCTTCCGGACCGCTCTGCTGAACTTCCTGCAACATGGCAAGGCAGAAGAATTTAAGGAAGCCATGGAAACTCTGCGGGAGCACTATCCCGATTGGGCCTTTAACTCTGCCATGAACAGTCTGGGCACTCACGACACCCCCCGCATTCTGACTCTGTTGGGTGAGGGCAGCGACCGCAAAGACATGAGCCGCGACTGGCGTCACGCTCATCGTCTGAACACAGAACAACGGACAACCGCCACCGCTCTGTTGAAGCTGGCTGCTGTCGTGCTGTATGCGTTCCCCGGCTCTCCCACGGTGTACTATGGCGACGAGGCCGGCATGGAAGGGTTCGAAGATCCCTTTAACCGCCGCACCTTCCCCTGGGGCCAGGAAAACAAGGAATTGATCACTTGGTTTTCTGCATTGGGCAAAGCCCGTCATCAATACACCGCACTGCAAAACGGTGCACTGCGCTGGCTCAAAGCAGAGGGCGATGTACTGGCGTTTGTGCGCGGCAAGGGCAAAAATGCCGTTCTGGCCGCCGTAAATCGCGGAAAAACTTCGGCACAGCTCACTTGGCACGGTCAGGTCATCACTCTGCCGCCCATGTCCGCAAACCTTTGGGGCCCAATGGGTGCAACCCTCAGTTGACAAAAAGAACCTGACAGGTGGTGGGCAAAATACCCACCACCTGTTATGCTTTCCCCACGAAAGGTCGTGAGTATATGACATTAGGACAACGTATCCAACAGCTGCGAAAAGAAAAAGGGTTGTCGCAGGAAGCATTGGGCGATGCTCTGGGTGTTTCCCGACAGGCCATTTCCAAATGGGAATCCGACCTGACCATTCCGGAAATCGACAATCTGATCGCCATGAGCAAGCTGTTCAATACTCCCGTTGGTGTCCTTTTAGGTGTGGAAGAAGAGAACCCCGGAAGTCCGGCTGCCGAGGAGTTAACTGACCGGGAGTTGGAAGCCATCGAAGCGATTGTGAGCCGCTATTTGGAAAAGGCTCAGCAGCAGAAACCCAAACGAAAGATTTGGCCCATCGTAGTGAGCTTGATTGTGGTACTGTTTCTGGTATTTTGGTTCAAAGGTCAACTGGAAAACCTGAATGGACGCATGAGCAGCCTGCAAAACAATGTAAACAATATCAGCAATAACGTCAGCTACGAAATCAATTCCATGACCAATCAAATCCAAACGATTTTGGAGCAGGAGGCCAGCTTGCTGGCTGATTACAGCTGCGAAGTCGCGTCCGTGGACATTGCCAACGGAACGTTACTGCTGGATGTGCAGGTCACGCCCAAGCAATACACCGAGGGAATGGAGATGATTTTTACCGCGGAGAGCGCTGAGGGAGAAACAGTCACCGCTTCGGGCAGCTTGACCCCCGGCCACACTTTCCTGGCAAAGGGTTTTGAAGTTCCCCTCAGCAATGAGATCAAGCTGTCCGTCACCTTCGGTATTGATGGAAATTGGCAGACGCAGGCTCTGGAGACCCTGCAAGGGTGGAAACGCAACAGTCAACTTAACTTGGATTTGGAGCGGGGCGGACAATCCTATCTTTCTGTCGCGACATCAAATCAAGGTCTTTGGACGGTGAAGTGGACATTGAATGGATATTTCACCACGTTTATGGAGGCCGGGTTAAAGCCGGAAACCGCCGAACTGCATCTGAGCAAAAACGGCTCCGTACTGGAATCCATTCCGCTGAATCTGATCGACAAGGGTGACACCGTTTACTTCGAGGTCAATGATTATGAGAAAAGCACAACTGTCACCTTCGAAGATGTACTGGAATATGGCATTTCCTATACCGATAACTTTGGCCGTGAACTGTTCTATAGCATTGAGTGTGTAGAATTCCAAAAATCCAAATCCGGTCATCTGCAGGAAGTTTTCGTTGCTCTTGCGGATGATGTATTCGGGTCTGTCTATGAGAAAATCTTTGAGTAAAAACGAGGGCGAAACCGCATCGCACGGTTTCGCCCTCGTTCACGTTTTGATCAATACTTCTCGTAATGAACCTTCTCGGTCTTCAGCTGATCCAGCTCGTAAGCATCGGGGTGGCTGGCGGGCACACCGAAGACAAACATGGACATCACGCGATAAGTTTCGGGGATGCCCAGCAGTTCCTGCAGGTACTTCTCGGTGCTGCCGCCATCGGGAGTCTCGCGCTCACGGCAGTGGATCCAGCATCCGCCAACACCCTGCTCTTCGGCCATCAGGTACATGTTGGCCATAGCAATGGAGCAATCCTCCATCCACTGTCCGGACTTTTCGGCATCCGCCGCAACCACAATGGCCACATCGGCACCGGCAATGGTCTTGGTCACGCCGGGACGGCATTCAGACAGCTTCTGGATCATTTCCCTGTTGCGGACAACAATAAACTCCCAGGGGCGGATCGCACGGCCGGATGCAGACAGCAGAGCAGCCTGCACCACCTTTTCTACCTTCTCTTCGGACACAGTCTCTCCGGTGAACAGGCGCACACTGCGGCGATTTCTCATCAATTCAATCAGTTCCATGGGATTTCCTCCTATAACCAAAATTTGTATTTATTATAAAGCATATGACATCAAATCACAAGGCTCTTTATCATTCAGGCTGGGACAGCCAATTCAGCGTTCCTGCCAACAGGTGAGCATAATCCGGCAGCTTATTCAACGGCGCACGTTCGTCCAGACTGTGGGGATCATAAATCGTAGGCCCGGTACTGATCATGAGCATATCGGGGTTTTTCGCTCCCAGAACAGCTGGCTCTAAACCGACATGGACGGCACTGAATTCGATCATTTCCCGGGACATGTCCCACCACGCATGAGCCACAACAGAAATCAAAAAATCATCACCGCTCTCCTCCCAGGCAGGGTAGCGGTCATACACGCTCTCGAATCCTCCGCGCTGCGCCGCTTCCCGGTGCTGGTTGGTCAGCGCCAGTTCATCCTCCTCACTTGTGAAACGAATAAAACAATTGACGCAGAGTGTTCCTTCCTCTTCTTTCACCACGCCTAAGTTCGCCGAAGCACTGACCTGATCGGTTTCAAAATCACGCCAGGAGAACACTCCGTCATAGAAGTCAGCCAGAGCCTCCACCACAGCATCCCGACACGACTGTGTCCAGGCCATTTCGGGTCCGTCCTCCCGCCGGCTCAGACGGATGCTGCCGTCCGGAACATACACGCTCCAGGTCAATTCTTCTCCCATCTCGTTCAGCGCCGGGATGTCCGCTTCATTCACCGCCAAAAGGGCTGTGCAATCCATGGGAATGGCGTTCTCGGCGTGGCCGCCGGACAAAGCCAGCAACTCAAAGTCCACCCGTTCCCGCAGCGCCTGCAGCCACTGCGCCGTCAATCCAATGGGATTTGGCCGGTCCCGGTGAATGTCATACCCGGAATGTCCGCCAGGAAACCCGGTAATTTCCAGCGCAAACAGGCATGCTTTTTCTCGGGGCACATACGCAATGGGACGACTGAAATGCTCTCGCAAACCACCAGCAGAGGAAACTACCGCTTTGCCCAGGGAGAAACCGTCCGTGTTGATCAAGCAACGAGCCCCGGCCAGCCAATCGGGATCTACTTTTTTGGCTCCTTGCAAACCAACCTCTTCCCCGGTTGTAAACAGCAGGCGCACCGGTCCATGGGGAATGTCCTGCCCCATAAGCCAGAGCACGACGGCATTGCCCAGATTATTGTCAGCGCCCAAAGAAGAATTTCCGTCCGAGCGGAGCATTCCCCGCTCCACCACGGGCACCACCGGAGATGTGGCCGGGTCATATCCACTACCCGGCTTCACCGCACACACCATATCCAGATGTCCCTGAAGAATGGTCAGCGGCGCACCCTCTCTGCCGGGGGTGGCCGGCACATCAGCCATGATATTGTTCCACTCATCCCGCATAGGAGACAAACCTCTCTGCCGCAGCAGGTTTTCCACATAATCCGCCAACGGCCCCTCTCCCCCGGACGGATGAGGATACCGGCACATGACCGCAAATTGGTCCAGCACGCCGTTCAATATTTTTTCGTCATCTAACTTCATCGTTTCCCCTCTTTATAAAAGGAAAAGCCCAGCTGATGCCGGGCTTTTCTTGTTTTATTCTTCGTCCAGCTTCAACACTGCCATAAAAGCCTCGGTGGGCAACTGAACTGTTCCCAGAGAACGCATCTTCTTCCTGCCACCCCACAAAAGGTGTCCACCCTTTGTGGGGACCCCCTTGAAGATTTTGACATGCTCGGCGGAAGTGAATTCCGCCTGCGCCAAAGTTTTGCTGACGCAAAACGCTTGTACGGCGCTTATCGCGCCGCCCCGCTGTGCGGGGCCCCGGAAGGCAAAGCAGAAGATGCGTTTAAAATTTATTCTTCGTCCAGCTTCAACACTGCCATAAAAGCCTCGGTGGGCAACTGAAC
>CAZDXX010000140.1:0-4701 GCA_964509595.1 uncultured Oscillospiraceae bacterium | reverse complement strand
ACATAACGGGGCCGCCCTTCCAGGTCAGCTGGCAGAACAGGATGCCGTCCTCGGTACGCTCCAGGATAGCGAAATCCTTAAAACGCTCCTTGTACTCTTCGAAAGTCTCAACATGAACCCAAGGCTGAATGGACATTGTAAATTCCTCCTTTAAATTGCATAAAATGCTAAATTAAAGATAGCACAACCGGTGCGAATCAACAAGGAGAAAAATTTTGGATTATGGGGGTCTGATTTTGGTATGTTTCCACATTTACAAGGGCGTTTTTTGGGGAAAGAACGGCAGAAACCCCTATAACACAGCGGTTTTTGGGGGGATTGGGGAGGTGGAAACGGCGGGCAAACGGCAGACTTCGTGTACTTTGTAAAATCTCTGTGAACAAGGGAATTTTCAGCTTTATTTCAGCTGCACAGAATACTATAATATTGGCAAATAACCACTTTTTTGTAAATGGTGAGAAACGTGAAAATATTAATTATTGAAGACGAAAAGCTGTTGGCGGATTCCCTGAAAAAGATGCTGGAAGGGAAGGGCTTTCAGGTGGAGACCGTCTACGACGGTGAGGCCGGAGCGGAGTATGCCGAACTGGGCATTTACGATTTGCTGATCATGGATGTTATGATGCCCAAACTGGACGGGTTTGCCCTGGCCAAGTCCATTCGCGCCAAGCGAAATTCGACCCCGATTTTAATGCTGACGGCCAAGTCGGAGGTGGAGGACCGCATCTACGGCCTGAACTGCGGTGCGGACTATTACCTGACCAAGCCCTTTGATACCAGAGAACTGCTGGCCTGCATCAACGCGCTTTTGCGCCGGCAGGGCAGTCAGGTCAACGAAATGAGCTTCGGCAACACTTCTTTGGAGCTGGACACCTGCATGCTGATCTGCGGGGGGCAGAGCGTACGCCTGTCTGCCCGGGAATTTGACGTAATGCGCTATCTGCTTCAGGCACAGGGGCGCAATCTGTCCAAGGAAGCCATTCTTGCCCGGGTTTGGGGGTACGACTCCAACGCTGTGGAGAACCATGTGGAGGTATACGTGGGGTTCCTGCGCAAGAAGCTGGCCAGTATCGGCTCCAATGTTCGCATTGAAGCCATTCGCCGCTTGGGGTACCATCTGGAGGTGGCAGAGGAATGCTGAAACGGCTGCGTATCAAATTCGTGTGCACCAACATGGTCATCGTGACCGTCATGCTCTGCATCATTTTCGCGCTGGTGCTGAATTTTACGCACACCAATCTGGAAGAACAGAGCATCCAGATGATGCAAAGCATTGCGGCTGATCCCAGACAGATGGGACGGCCGGGTGAGGATCTGGGCCAGGTCCGGCTGCCGTATTTTGCGCTGCAGGTCGGCCCGAAGGGAGAAGTGAATGTCAGCGGCGTGAGCTTCTATGATTTGTCGGATCAGGATTTCCTGCGGCAGATGCTGGAAGCCTCGTTGGAGAGCGAGGAGCAGACCGGCATCCTTTATGAGTACAACCTGCGGTATTACCGGACGGGCACGCCGGTCGGCCAGCACATCGTGTTTGCGGATATTTCCGTCGAAGTAAGCACCATGAAAAGTCTGGTGCGAAACTGTCTGGTTATCGGTGTCGTTGGCTTTCTGGCATTTCTGCTGATCAGTTTGTTTCTGGCGCGCTGGGCCGTTAAGCCGGTGGAAAAGGCGTGGAAGCAGCAGCGGCAATTTGTGGCGGATGCCTCCCATGAGCTGAAAACGCCCCTGACCGTCATCACGACCAATGCGGAGCTGCTGCAAAATCCGACCTGCAGTGAGGAAGATCGGGCGCAGTTTTCGGACAACATCCTGACCATGTCCCACCAGATGCGCGGCCTGACCGAAAGCCTTCTGGAACTGGCCCGCGTGGACAACGGAACGGTCCATATGACCTTTGCGGAAACCGACCTGAGTCAGCTTGTTGACAGCGCGGCCCTCCCCTTTGAAGCGGTCTTCTTTGAAAAGGAGCTTTTCTTCACGGCGCGGGTGCAGGCAGGCATCCGGGCCAAGGTCAGTGAAACCCACATTCGGCAGGTGGTGGACATCCTTCTGGACAACGCTCAAAAGTATGCCGGCGCCGGAGCACAGGTGCTGCTGGAACTGAAAAAGTCAGGCCGCAGCGAGTGTATTTTGTCTGTCAGCAATACAGGTGAGCCCATCTCCAGGGAGGATTTGAAGAACATTTTCAAGCGGTTTTACCGCGTGGATTCCGCCCGAAGTATGAATCATAGCTATGGGCTGGGCTTATCCATTGCGGATACGATTGTGGAAGCGCACAAAGGGAAGATTTGGGCGGAGAGCAAGGACGGCATCAACACGTTTTTTGTTCAATTACCTGTTTTGAATTAAATAAATGAGTACAACGGTGTGGAAAAATATCCACACCGTTGTTTTTTGCGGTAAATGTGCTGAAAATTAATTATGTAAACTGATTAGCTCGTTTTGCGCAGGATGTCCTCCAAAAAGAGTCCGCCGAACAGTGACGCGGTCATTACAATGAGGGAAGATGTCTGGGAACAGGCGATATAGTGGCGCAGTGTCAGGGCGGAAACAGGGCAGGCTTTGGCCCAGACGGACAGAATCAGAGCGGATGCGAGCAGGACGCCGGACAGGAAGAAACCTTTCCGAATTATGTAATCCGGCCATGGGTGCAGATTCGACATGGCAACTCTCCTTTCGACAAAAAGATAGCAAATATGACATATGAAATCAACCGGAAAAAGTTGCACATTTGGATACTGTTGGCACAAAATTCGACATAAACTGCGCAGAAACCGTGCGTATAATGCCCACAGACAATTTGTCTAAGGAGGAAATGGAAATGAGAGAACTGGCTGTTGCGCAAAAACAGATCCAGGATGAGGAAGGAAACACGCGTGTATACGATTACGCCATTCTGGTGGGAGAAATGCCGGTTTCGCCGGAGCTTTCCTGCGAAAGCTACGGTGTTCGGATCCGCGGACAGGACGGCGAAATCAGCGAAGTACCCAATATCACGGTAAGCATTTCGCGCATCGATGAATTGATGGGTCTGCTGATTCGGAATGTGGTAACTCCGTGTACATTGCGCGATGTGGTAGACGATTGGCTGTAAAAATATGTGTGTGTTGTAAGCGGGCGCCTTCCGGCGCCCGTCTTGCTTTTTTACGGGAATAATCTTATAATTTGTATCATGACAGAAGAGTGGAAGGTGACACCGGTGGCAGACCAGCGAAATGATTTTTCCAAAGGAAGCATTCCGAAAGCGATCATGAATTTGGCGCTGCCCATGACGGCGGCGCAGGTAGTAAATATCCTGTACAGTGTGGTGGATCGCATTTACCTGGGCCGCATTCCGGACGTCGGTCATCTGGCTCTGTCCGGGTTGGGTGTCACGATGCCCATCATCTCCATCCTGCTGGCTTTCGCGAATCTGTGCGGCATGGGCGGTGCGCCCCTGTGTTCCATTTACCGCGGCAAAGGAGAAAATGAAGAAGCCGAGCGGGTCATGGGCAACTCCTTTACATTGTTGATGCTGCTGGGCGTTGTTGTCATGGTGGTATGCTACATCTTCAAGACGCCCATTCTGTATTTCTTCGGAGCCAGCGATGTGACGTACCCCTATGCGGTGGAATACCTCGACATCTATCTGGTGGGTACCCTGTTTGTTATGATCGGTCTGGGCATGAACCCCTTTATCAATTCCCAGGGCTTTGGTCGGGTCGGTATGCTGACGGTGGTGCTGGGCGCAGTCATCAACATCGTGCTGGATCCCATCTTTATTTTTGCAATGGGCATGGGCGTGCGGGGAGCCGCCCTGGCTACCGTCATCGCCCAGTTCTGCTCGGCGGTGTGGGTCATGGTTTTCCTGACGGGCAAAAAGACCATTCTGCGTCTTCGCTGGAACACCCTTCGGCTGCAGGCCAAACGTGTGGGCCGGATTTTGGCGCTGGGTCTGTCCGGCTTCATCATGGGCCTGACCAACAGTCTGGTGCAGATCGTGTGCAACAAGACCCTGAGCGCATATGGCGGCGACCTGTACGTGGGCATTATGACCGTGCTGAACTCCTTGAAGGAGATCTTCTTCATGGCCACGCAGGGGCTGACCGGCGGTGCTCAGCCGGTGATCGGCTACAATTACGGAGCCGGAAAGTACCAGCGGGTACGCAAGGCGATTCGTTTTACAGCGATTGCCGCCATTGGATATTCGGTGCTGGCATGGGTCTTCCTGCAGGCGCTGCCGGGGCCGCTGATGGGCCTGTTCAGCACAGACGAGGCCACCATATCCTACGGAATTCCCGCCATGCGCATCTATTTCTCATTGATCCCCTTCCAGGCGATGCAGCTGGCGGCTCAGTCCACCTTTGTGGGTCTTGGCAAGTCCAAGCAGGCCATCTTTTTCTCCCTGCTGCGCAAAGCCTTTGTCTGCGCTCCGCTGGTGGTTATCCTGCCTGCTCTGGGCATGGGGACCAACGGTGTGTTTGCCGGAGAAGCCCTGTCCCAGCTGATCGGCGGCCTGGCCTGCTTTACCACCATGTATTTCACAGTTTACCGCCCCATGGCAAAGATGCCCGACAGATTATAAGTCATTCATTTCCCACGGGCGGCCCGTTTACAGGCCGCCCGTGTTGCTTTTTCTCTGCAAAATATGATATACTAATATATTAAGAACATTACTACTTTACTGTCAGGAGGCTTCCCTATGAAGCTGATGGTCATCGACGG
>CAZDXX010000139.1:0-4713 GCA_964509595.1 uncultured Oscillospiraceae bacterium | reverse complement strand
GGGCTGCCGCACCCGCGTCATCGGCAATGTGTACGATCCCTCCCGCGAGATCTGCAATGGCCGCGGAAACCTGTCTTTTACCACCATCAACCTGCCCCGTCTGGCCATCAAGGCCAAGGGTGACATCAATGTGTTCTTCGAGGGACTGGACCACATGCTGGACCTGTGCGTCAATCAGCTGCTGGAGCGCTTTGAGATCCAGTGCCGCAAGAAGGTGCGCAACTACCCCTTCCTGATGGGACAGGGCGTGTGGCTGGACTCCGAAAAGCTGGACTGGGACGATGAGGTGCGTGAGGTTCTGAAGCACGGCACCCTGTCTGTGGGCTTCATCGGCCTGGCTGAGACGCTGACCGCCCTGCTGGGCGCTCACCACGGTGAGAGCGAGAAGGCTCAGGCTCTGGGTCTGGACATCATCTCCCACATGCGTGTGCGCATGGACCAGGAGAGCAAGAAGCGCGGTTTGAACTTCTCTCTGCTGGCCACTCCTGCCGAGGGCCTGTCCGGTCGCTTCGTCAAGCTGGACGCCGCCCGTTACGGCAAGATCGACGGCGTGACCGACAAGGATTACTACACCAACTCCTTCCACATCCCCGTGCGTTATCCCATCACCGCCTTCCGCAAGATCGAGCTGGAGGCACCCTACCACGCCCTGACCAACGCCGGCCACATCAGCTACATCGAGATGGACGGCGATCCCACCGAGAATCTGGAGGCCTTCGAGAAGGTCATCCGCAAGATGAAGGAGTGCGGCATCGGCTACGGCAGCGTGAACCATCCCGTGGACCGCGACCCCGTGTGCGGTTTCTCCGGCATCATCGGCGACCAGTGCCCCGGCTGCGGCCGTAAGGAGGACGATGTGCCTTTCGAGCGCATCCGCCGCATTACCGGCTATTTGGTCGGTACCCTGGACCGCTTCAACAACGGTAAGCGCGCCGAGGAACACGATCGCGTGAAGCACGCAGTCGATTGATTTTAAATTGAAAAGGGGCGGCATATGCCGCCCCTTTTTATCGAAAGAAGTGTTCTACGTGAGGATTGCAAATACGATACAGGACTCCATCGTGGACGGACCTGGTTTGCGTTTCACTGTGTTTACTCAGGGCTGCCCCCACCACTGCATCGGCTGCCACAATCCCGAGACCCACGACCCCAACGGCGGCGTGGAGGTGTCCGTGGAAGAACTGGCAGCGCGCATGCTGGGCAATCCGGCCACCGATGGCATCACGCTATCCGGCGGCGATCCCTTTTTGCAGGCGAAAGAGTGCGCCGAACTGGCCAGAATTGCCCGTGAGAGCGGACGCGATGTGTGGGCCTACACCGGCTGGACCTACGAGCAGCTGTTGAAGGAAGGTGACCCCGACCGGCTGGCCCTTTTGGAACAGGTGGATGTACTGGTGGACGGCCCCTTTGTGGAAAAGCTGAAATCTTACTCCGCTTTGTTCCGGGGAAGTACCAATCAGCGGTTGATCGACATGAACAAGACGCGGGAAAAGGGTGAAGTGGTTCTTTGGGAGCGTAAAGATACGCTGTCTCATTTTGCAGTGCCGGAGTCCTGAATTTGAAATTGACACGTACGAGGCCCTCGTCCGATATGGACGAGGGCCTCGATGTGTGAAAAATCTTTTTAAATATGTCGTAGCGTCAACCGCTGGGGATTTGCGTAACCGGTGCTGCCGAACCGCGTGTTTTCCTCACTTAGAGAATAGCGTTGGATGGTCAATGTGTCATATTGATCATCATTGTTCTCGTCGGAAAGGGTCAGCAAAGTACCACAGCCGTTTGCGATATAACCGGCATTCAGATAAGTAAAATGGATGAGCAGTTCCGGCTGCTCGTCTTTATTTCGGCCTTGGATCGGAAGGGTATTGCCGGACGGTACGAAATAGCAGGCGCGTTCGAGAGGGGTGAGATGCTCGGCGGTGTGGTTGTGTCCGAAAAATACGAACAGGTCGTGTTTTCTTGCAACTTCGTTAAACGCACGCGTCCAGAGTTCCGCGCCGAGGTTGTCGGTTCGGTGTGCGTGCAGGGGGATATGCGACATAATAAAAATCGGGTTTGTGTCGGATAAAGAATTTACCCATGCGGTGAAATTGGCAATGCCTCTTTCTGCACCGCCAAGAGCAAAGTCCGGTCCGTCGTAATTGGACTGTAAGAGCTGTTCGTCATCTGCGTAGCGCATCTGGCAAAAGCTGATGCCGTATAAATGATAGTGCTCGAAGGAAGCAGGACCACAGAAGAAGTTGACGGAGCCATTCACCTCATTTTTGTCATGAGAGCCGTATGTAAAATAGGTATTGACTTGTTTACCCAAAATATCGGTGATTTCATGGCGTAGATTTTTGAGTGAGAAGACAGGTTGCCAGTTGCGTCGTTCTTCTTCGGTCATATTTCGAATAGGTGAAGAGTTGGCTTCGCCCGGCTGTTTTTTGGGACGAACTCGGCCTACACTGCCCACGTGGTCGCCGCCCAAAAGGATGGTATCCGGTGTGGTGGTATCGAAATCGTTGGAAACAAGGGAAAGAATGCTTTTGAGATTACTGTTGCCGTTCAAGGCGTGGATATCTGCGCCTACAAAAAGTGAAATTGCTTTCTTCATGATGAGTCTGCCTTTTGTTTGTTTTTTGAGGAAGTACGAAAATGCATGAAAATTTTAAGTGAGAATGCCCATGTTTGTCAAGATGAGAGGAGAACGTCGAGTTTATAGTTCGCAGCAGAGGAAGAAACTTTGGAAGTTAGATAAGCCGCAGAGAAATCTGGAGATAAAGCCGGTCATCTTCGTTTTCCAGGTCGAGATCCACATAACGCAGTATGCGCTCCAAACGGGCCAGAAATGTATTGCGTTTGATGTTCAGTCGACGTGCGGTTTCTGTGGAATTCATGCCAGTATCTAGGTAAATGCGCAAACTCTCGCAATAGGACACTGCTGCAGTCTCATCGTGCTCTGCCAGCGTCTTGATGCAATCGGCACAAATCAGGCGTGCGGGCAGGACGCTGCAGCCAAACTGCAGGAAGTGCTCCAGAGTGTGATTTTTAAAATGGTGCAGTGCGTGATCGCTTTGCTTGTGGTTTGCCGCCTGCAGGGCAAATTCAGCCTGATGATAGCAATATTTCAAGTCAAAGAAATCGGTAAAAGGGTTGCTGCATCCTGCGGTGATGGAAAAACGCTCCAACAGGGAACTGATCTCGTTGAACAGGTCTGCCGGCGACTGCTTGGGCTGGTTAGCACAAAGCAAAACGATTTTGGAATCAAATAAAACACAGACCGATTCGGGCAGTGCCCGTTCCAACTGATAGGCAATATATTGCTCGGTCACATCGGAATCCTGACACACACCGGCCAAAATGTATAGACGCTGATCTTCCTTGAGCTTGGAGAAGGGACTTACTGTTTTTAAGTGTATGATCTTATCGTCACTATGCGATTTTCCACTAAGGTAGTCCAACAAGGAATCACGGCGCAGATTCTTGCCGGAGCCGGAAAAGGCGGCGAAGGACAGGGCGGCCTCCAGATATTTTCCCAAATGTTTGACCAGAACACTATCCTGAGGCGCAAAGGGGCGTTGATTGCTTGTGACTACAAGACGGCCGGCAGCGGTATTGCCGTTGAACAGGTTCAGAAAAAAGTACTCCTGGTGGAAATGATCGTCTTGGAAATGGATAACTTCTTTAGAATAGAAAATAGACTGAGTGCTTTGGGCATCTACGCGCAGCAGAAAGTCTGGGTCAAAGAAATCCCGCTTGTGGAGTTGGGCGTTACTTCCCGGCGAAAAGGTCTCTCCGAAACGAGCCAGGTAGGTGAAGTTGTTGTTATGGACGTTCATAGCATTGCCGATAAATGGATAGCTGCATTTCAGATATTCTTCCAACGGCGCATTATGGAAGACCAGATTTTGAAGGGTTTCGTCCCACTCGGTGTAGTGGTCAAAAATAGTGATGACCTGGTTAAACAGGGAAACCACGCTGGCACCCGCTGCGGTAATGATGGAAATGTTTTTGTGGTAGGTTTTCCCGTGCAGCTCCGGAGTGATTAAGAGGCAGGGGGCGTCGGCGACAAAATCAGAGGGCAATTGGTCTGGAGAAACAATGTAAATCCGGTTAGGACAGAACGAAAACGGTCCATCGTAGTAGTGGGGGCAATAGAGGGACAATTCGTTATCGTTTTTGCCCTTTTTTAGTAAAACGGCCTGAGGAAAGGTTTCTTTTAGGGCGGAAAAAATGATGTTGACACTGAGCTTCACGGTATAAAACCTCCTGCAAATGGCGGGCTACATTTTTGTAGCGTCATTATAACGCGAAGATGGAATAATTGCCATATAGTTTTTTTGTCAAAAAGATGGTAGCATGTGAGTGCCAGAGAAGAAAAATGTTAATGTGCGAATGGCTGAGACGATCCTGAAGTCAAGGATATTTATAAAAAACTCCGGGTTGGGTTGCGCCCTTGCTGATGCGGACTTTATACTGATACAAGGAGAAGCGCGTGGATTGTTCGGGGAGAACGGCTCATGGGGATTCAAGTTGTCCGCAATTATTACCGCCATTTTTGTGGGGAATTTGCAATCGTCTTGCAGCTATGCACACAGCGGGAAGCAAAGAGAAGCGATAGACTCTTGTTGTATAGAGGAGGTAACAATATGACTGTTCCCGAACATACAATTAAAACTGACGTGCTTGTTATTGGCTCCGGTATTGCGGGCTGTTTTGCGGCGATCCACG
>CAZDXX010000138.1:0-4762 GCA_964509595.1 uncultured Oscillospiraceae bacterium | reverse complement strand
CATACCCTTGATGGAGGAATAGTCGATCAGCTCGGCCTTTTTGCACACGTCGGTGAACCACTGTGCGAAGTCGACCTCCATATCGGTAATTTGCTCTACTTGTTTTTTCTGTTGTGCCATATTATCAAATCCTTACATAAAAGTAAAAGTTTAAAACAATACCACATATTTTATGCCGTAAGTGCAGAAAAGTCAAGGTTTTGGAAATAATGGGAGCAAGGAGATGATAATTGTGCGGCGTATGGGTGTCTGGGAGCGAAATGAGGGCTTGTGCGAAATGCTTGAATCGGATTTGAGAAAGGCGGAACTGCTGCGCCCGACCGTGTTTTGCGGAAGACATCCTGCGGAACTTGCGGGGGAAAGCTTGGATTTGCTGGTGGTGTCACCCCGGGCAACAGGCTGGGCAGGGGCGGCCAGTGTGACCTGTCGATTGCTTTTGTTGCCCGGCAGTGCCGGGCCCTTGACACGTGGAATGAAGGTAGAAGGGGCTGTCAGCTATGGGGTTGGGTCACAAAATACCATTACACTCTCCAGCTTGGAAGGAGATAGAATCTGCCTGGCGATTCAGCGGGAACTGGTGACGGTGGAGGGTGGTATAGTGGAAAGGCAGGAGTTGGTGCTGCCCTACCCCCCGGAACAGGAAAATCCGGATCTCTTCATGGCACGGGTAGGTGCGCTGCTTCTGATGGGATGCGAAAGAATATACAAAAAGTAAAAATTCGCCCGTCGATTGACGGGCGAATTAATTCATGCTTATTCTGCGGAAATCATGTAGTAGTAAACGGGCTGACCGCCGGGCAGAAGGGTGATTTCGGCGTTGGGGCAAGCGGCCTGGAACACTTCCAGAGCAGTCTGAGCCTGAGTTTCGTCCACATCTTCGCCGTAGAAAATGGTAATGAACTCGGCATTCTGCTGGGGTTCCGCATGAGCGAGAAGGTCCAACAGAGCGGTCAAATCGGTATCGGTGCCAAACAGTTGATGCTCGGCCAAAGCCATATAGTCGCCCTGCTTGATGGCAAAACCGCCGAAGTCAGAGTCGCGGGCGGCATAGGTGATTTCACTGGTGTGAACGTTGCCGATGGCTTCCTTCATGGCGGCGGTGTTGTCCTCCGCGCTGGCTTCGGGGTCGAAGCACAGCAGAGCGGAAATTCCCTGAGGCACGGTCTTGGTGGGCAGAACGATGACCTGCTTGCCCTCGGCCAGCTCTTTCAGACCGACACACTGCTCGGCGGCCATAATGATATTCTTGTTGTTGGGCAGAACGTAGATGATCTCAGCGGGAGTTCTGTTGATTTCCGTCAGGATATCGTCGGTAGAGGGGTTCATAGTCTGTCCGCCGGAAATAACACCGTCACAGCCCAAATCGCGGAACACATTGGTCAGACCATCGCCGGCACAAACAGCCACAAAGCCATATTTCTTTTCGGGGGCGGCAATGACAGGCTCGGTTTCGGCGGCGTGCATAGCGGCTTCTTCAGCCTCCAGATCATCCACGCTGTGAGTTTTGCGGCCTGCAGCCATATCCTCGTACTGGGTGCGCATGTTCTCAATTTTGGCCAGCTCCAGGGTGCCGTACTTCTGAGCTTCGTTCAGGGCGGAGCCGGGGGTATCGGTGTGGACATGGACCTTGAAGGCTTCATCGTCTTCGCCGATGACCAGACTGTCGCCGATGCTGTTCAGATAGGTGCGGAAGGGCTCCAGATCCACATCCTCTTGCTTCTTGCGAACGATAAACACAGTATCGAAGGTGAAGGTAATGTCTTCGTCGGTCAGACTGGCAAAGTCGGCTTTGTCCTGAGCCTCGACAGCGTTATCTTCTTCCGGCATGGGAAGACCGTGCAGTTCATCCAGCATGCCCTGCAGGATGACCAGGAAACCCTTGCCGCCTGCATCCACCACGCCGGCTTTTTTCAGCACGGGGTTCTGGTTGATCGTGTCGGCCAAAGCCAACTGGCCCTCCTCGATGGCGGCTTGCAGTACGTATTCCACGCTGTTGGTTTCCTCTGCTGCTTCCACAGCGCGGCGGGCAGCAAGACGGGAAACGGTCAGAATGGTGCCTTCGGCGGGCTTCATAACTGCTTTGTAAGCGTTGCTGACGCCTTCAGTCAGGGCAGCAGCAATAGCTGTGCCGTCAGCGGTGTCCTGGCCCTTCAGGGACTTGCCAATGCCGCGGAACAGCAGAGAGAGAATAACGCCGGAATTACCGCGGGCGCCGCGCAGCAAAGCGGAAGCGGTAGTGGAAGCGGCTGCGCCCACAGATGCAGAGGGCTTCTTCTTCAGCTCAACAGCAGCCGCGCTGATGGTCAGGCTCATGTTGGTGCCGGTGTCACCGTCGGGAACGGGAAACACATTTAAATCATTGATGCTTTGTTTTTCCTGATTAATGGCGGCAGCGGCATGGATGACCATGCGCTGAAACAGACCGCCGTCGATAATCTCGATCATGTCCAAAATTCTCCTTAAGGCTTATTATCCAATCACCATGGAATCGATACAGACGTTGACGTTTTTGACCTCAACGCCGGTAAGGCGGCTGACGTTATAGCGAACCTCGCTCATGATAGAACGGCTGACAGCCATCAGATTGACACCGTTGTCTACGATAATATGCAGCTCAATGGAAACAGAGCCATCTTCGTTGTAAGTGACCTTGACGCCTTTGGCCATGGATTCGCGACGCAGCAGGTGTACCAGACCGTCGGCCTTGGACCGCACAGCCATGCCTTTTACGCCGTAGCAGTTGGTGGCGGCGGCACCGGTAATGGTAGTAAAGACATCGCTGTTAATAAGCAGTTCACCTTTTTCGGTGGAAATCTTCATATTAAAACCCATCCTTTCTTAGGGGATTGCCTAATGATTCAGTTTATTTTATTCTATTTTCAAAGAAAATACAAGGGAAAATATAAAAGCAGTGATTGTAATTTGCATATAAATCGTGTACACTATATATATCTTTCAATAAACAGGAGGAAAATAAGCATGAAAGTAGCACGTTTTGTACTGAAAATCGTTGCCGCAGTACTGGCAGCGGCAGCCGCAGTTTGCTGCGTGATTGCGTTTTGGGATAAGATTGAAGCTGCCATTGGTTGTGTAAAGGCAAAGTTGTGTAAATCCGGATGTTGTATCGACAGCGAATACGACGATTACGTCGATTGGGATGAGATGTAAATAAAGAAAGGCCAACACCCGTTTCGGAGAGGATTAAACTCCGAAACGGGTGTTTTTTATTCCTCCGGATACGCACCCTTGGGAACATTCGCTTCATAGTATGTATGGAAGGAGGGGTGCGATGAAAGAACTGCAAGCAAAACAGGAAGAAGCGCTGGGGACAATCAATTGGTCGATTTTATTTCTGGTTTTGTTGATCGTGGGAGTTCTGCTCTCCTTTTCGGCCACCCTGGAGCAGCGTAGGGGCTTGGCTGAGTCGCTGCGTTGTCACCGAGAGGATACCACGGATGTGTCTGCCAAGAGAAGGGCCGCAAGCGCCTTGATCGTTGGAACCACGGGCTTTTTTGCCTGGCTGGCTTGCCGTTCCGCAATGGAGGCACAGAGACAGGAAACCTGTATAGAACAGCGATCCGCGCAAGCCAATCTGCTGGCATCGGTGCTGGTTTTTGCAGCGGCACTGGTCAGACTGGGCGATTTAAATCTCATGACACAGGCAGCCGCATAAGAAACGCCAGCGGAAACGCTGGCGTGTACATAAGGAGGGAGGTATCAAACTTGGCGTATTCAGACCTGGAACTTCTGGCCAGACTCATTCAGTGTGAGGCCGGAGGCGAGGGAGATAACGGCATGCGGGCGGTAGCCTGTGTGGTTATGAACCGGGTCACGGTAGACTACGGAGAATACGGAAGACTGATGACGGTGCGGGAGGTCGTGTTTCAGCCCCGCCAATTTGTGTGTGCTATGGAGACGGTGGGCGGGGAATATAATCCTCAGAATATCTACAATATGCGGCCGGAGGCAGAGCACTACGCCATTGCCGAATGGGCCATGGCCGGGCAGCGATTGCAGGGATTGGGGGTTGCCCTGTGGTTTTTTAATCCCTTTTCCCCCACCTGTCGCAGTAACTTCCCGTCTCGGGTGGGCACCTTTTCCATCCGCGTCGGAGATCATTGTTTTTATAATCCAACCAGTTATTACGCGGAAACATAATACATAACGTAGAGTCAGAAAGGAGCTTTTTATGCCGCAATTTTTTCCAGACGGTCCGGCAGCCGTCAGCCTGAATGCCATTCAGGAGAATGGAGGACTCAATACGCCGGCTGATGAGGATTTCAATTCGCCGGGACTTCAGGGAAGCATGCAGCAGATTTTGTCAGAGAATTTGGGCAAGTTTGTTATCGCAGACTTTTTGGTGGGCGTGGCTACCATCGTGCGACGTGCGGGTGTGCTTTACTCCGTGGGACGGGGATATGTGACCCTGTACCTGGCACAGTACAATGCCTTCGAAGTGTGCGACGTATTTTCCCTGAAGTTCGTTACCTTCTTCCAACCCGGCAGCGAGCCGTCCATCGATGACCTGAACCGGGGGCTGGCTAACAGCGGCATCCTGGTGCCCGGTGGTTTTGAGCGTGCCTTTGGCAGCGGTACTTATACCGGCACCGGTATCGGTTTGGGTACCATGGGCACGGGGAACCAGGGCATGAACATGAATTCCGGAAATCAGAATATGAACATGAACTCCGGCGTGTCCGGCCGGGGCAACTCCGGTATGTACGGCAGCGCCGGGAATTCCAATTCCATGGGCTGCCGCACA
>CAZDXX010000137.1:0-4786 GCA_964509595.1 uncultured Oscillospiraceae bacterium | reverse complement strand
GTGATTGCCATGCTCATTCAACGAATCCGAGATTTAAGAGAAGATGCGGACAAAACGCAACAGGAAATTGCCGATTATCTGAATATGCACCGAAGTGTATACCGCCGTTACGAAACTGGCGAACGCGAACTTCCCGTTTGGGCATTGGAAAAATTAGCTGACTATTACAAAACCAGTACCGACTATATCCTTGGCCGCACCGACAACCGCTGATGCGTAAACTCTGTTGGTTTTCCCTTCCCTTCTGTGCGGCCGTGCTGGCCGCCAGCCTGGGCCTGCCGCTATCCATTCTCGTCCCCGTGGGACTGGCCGCTGCATTGTTCGGTATTTTGGCCGGCTGCCTGAAACGGTTGCCGGTCTGTTTGGCGTGTCTGGGTTTGGCCTTTGGCCTGCTTTGGACACAGTGCTATGGACAGATCTTCCGCGCTCCGGCGGAATCCCTGGCCAACCAAACGACCACCTTCACCGCCACGGTGATCGACTGGCCAACAGGAACCTCTACCGGTCGTCTGCGTGCAGAAGTTCGCCTGCATCTCCCCGACTCGCCCGATCCCAAAGTTTTACTCTATATCAACGAAGAGGATATTTCCCTTGTCCCCGGTGATACACTCTCCGGTACTGCTCGTTTTCAAGCGGCAAACACCGTTCGCGGAGAAAGTGTATCCTATTACGAAGCGCAGGGAATCTATTTGCAAGCCAGTTCCACCAGTGCAATTACCGTGGAACACTCAGATCAGATTCCTGTTTCCCTGTGGCCGGTGTATATTGCACAGGCTATGAAAGAAAGCGTCCGCACCATCTTCCCGGATGATGTATCTGCTATGATGACCGCCCTTTTGACCGGCGACAAATCGGACATGAACAACAGCGACTACACCGCTCTCCAGCGCTCCGGCGCGGCCCACATTGTAGCGGTGTCCGGCCTGCATCTGTCTTTCTTCGCCGGTTTTCTGGCGCTCTTTTTCCGCAAACGCAGCAAGCTGGGTGCACTGCTGACCATCCTTTTGATATTCCTGTTCGCCGCCGTGGCCGGCTTCACACCTTCGGTCATGCGCTCGGCGTTCATGACATCCATGACCTTGCTTGCTCCTCTGCTCGGACGCGAAAATGACCGTCTCACCACATTGGCTGCCGCCTTATTTGTTTTGCTGCTGATCAACCCCTATTCTATTCTCAGTGTTTCCCTGCAGCTATCCTTCGCTTCGGTAGCCGGCATCCACCTGGTCTCCCAACCGCTGTATCACGCCATGACCAAATCGCTGTCCAAAGGCGGCTCTCTTCCGAAAAGATTGTGCCGCAAGGTGTTCCGTCTGTTTTCCGCCAATCTGTCTGTCACGCTGGGTGCTGTGTTGTTCACCACGCCACTGTGCGCCTGGTACTTCGGCTCGGTTTCCCTGATCTCCCCGGTCACGAACCTACTGGTGCTGTGGGCTGTGTCGTTGGCCTTTTCCCCCGGACTAATTCTGACCCTGCTTGGCATCGCGCTGCCCAGCCTTTCCTCCGTGTTGACCTTCCCGGTCACCCTGCTGACCCGATATGTTCTGGCCGTTGTCCGTGGGCTCAGCTCTCTTTCCTTCGCAAGCGTCCCCACCGACAGCTTCTACCTGTGTGCGTGGCTGGGACTGGTCTACTTGATTCTTCTGGGGGTCTTCCTGTGCCGTGGCAAGCGTCCCATTCTCCCCGTCTGCGCAGGAGCAATCACCCTTTGTGCCGCTCTGCTGCTGACCCGCCTTTCTGTTACCTCCTATCCGCTGACCATCACCATGCTGGACGTGGGGCAGGGACAATCCATCCTGCTCACCTCCGGCGGATACACCGCCCTGATCGACTGCGGCGGCACCAAGGACAACGCCGGCGATATCGCCGCCGACTACCTGCAATCACTTGGAATCTCAGAACTGGACCTTTTAGTGCTGACCCACTGCCACAGCGACCACGCCAACGGCGTGTCGGAATTACTTAGCCGGGTAAAGGTTTCTAACTTGATTTTGCCAGATCTGAACGAGGAGGAATCGACCTACCGGAGCGAAATCCTTGCTCTGGCTGAACAAGAGGGCACCGATATCACCCTTCTTTCTGATAACCGTGCTCTTTCTCTGGGCGAAACCACGTTGACCCTCTATGCACCCCTGGGTGACAGCGGTACCAACGAGGAAGGTCTGTTCGCCCTGGTCACCTGCAGCGGCTTTGACCTATTGATCACCGGCGATGCCAACGATTTTGTGGAATCTCTGCTGGTGAAGTACTGTGACCTGCCCGACATTGAAGTTCTCGTGGCAGGACACCACGGCTCCAAGAACTCCACGTCCGAACTGCTGTTGGACGCGGTCACGCCGGAGACCTGTCTGATTTCCGTGGGGTATAATACCTATGGCCATCCCACCGATGAGGTCCTGTCCCGGTTGGCCATGCGCGATATTGACATTTACCGCACCGACCTGATGGGCAACCTGACAATCCGGTACAAAGGAGAATAAATATAATGGCTCCCAAAAAAGAAGAAAACACCGCCCTGAAACAATTGAAACAATCTCTGAAGGAAAGCACATTGGGCACCCTCTATGTACTTCACGGCGAGGAAGCCTATCTGCGTGACTTTTATCTGGGCGAGATCAAAAAACGCATCCTGACCCCCGGTTTGGAGGAATTCAATCTGCACACCATCCAAGGAAAAGATGCCAATCCCCGGGGCATTTCCGATGCTGTGGACTGCCTGCCCATGATGAGTGAGCGCACCATGGTCCTGGTCACCGACTACGACCTGTTCAAGACATCCGAGGATCACCGTAATGAACTGATCTCCCTGTTCTCCGACCTGCCGGAGTACGTCTGTCTGGTGTTCGTATACGATTTGATCGAATACAAGCCGGATGCCCGCACCAAGCTGGCTCAGGCATTAAAGGCGCACGGTCTGACCGTCCCCTTCCCCCACCAGAATCAGGGCGATCTGGTGGACTGGATCTGCCGCCGGTTCCGGGCGCTGGACCGGGACATCGACTCCGAGCTGGCCAAGTACCTGATTTTCCTGTGCGGCGACCTGATGAATACTCTGGCTGGCGAGATCGCTAAAATCGGTGCCTATTCCAAACACACCCGTATCACCCGTGAGGATATTGATGCCGTGGCTGTTCCTCAACTGGATGCCAAGGTGTTCCAGATGACCGACGCCGTTCTCCGCCGGAATTTTGACAGTGCCGCCCGAATTTTGGGCGAGCTGTACAGCCAGCAGGAGCACCCTATCATGATATTATCCGTTCTGGGCAAACAACTGCGCCAGTTGTACAGCGCCCGTCTGGCTCTGGAAGCGCACAAGAGCAGCCAGCATCTGGTAGAACTGTGGAAGATGAAGACTTCCTACCCCGCCGAAAAGCTGATGAGTGCCGCCTCTCGGTTCGACCTGAACTGGTGCCGTAAGGCGGTCGTCCGTGCCGCCGAGACCGATTTGGCCATGAAGTCCACTGGCGCGGATGCCGAAGAACTGCTGACCAATTTCTTGTTGGAGCTTGCCCATGGATAAGCCGAAGATCAAAGAGGCCATTATCGTCGAAGGCCGTTATGATAAAAATACACTTTCCCAAGTTGTAGATGCGCTCATTCTGGAAACCGGCGGGTTTGGCGTGTTCAAGGACAGCGAAAAACTCGCCCTGTTTCGCCGCATGGCCGAGAAACACGGCCTGATCATCCTGACTGACTCGGACGGTGCCGGCTTCGTCATACGCAACCATCTGAAAGGAGCCATCGACCCCAGTCTGGTCAAGCACGCCTACATTCCCGACCGACTGGGCAAGGAGCGCCGCAAGCGAACCCCCGGCAAAGAGGGCAAGATGGGCGTGGAGGGCATGCGCCCTGAAGTGCTGCTGGACGTTCTGCGCCGGGCCGGAGCCACCTTTCTGGACGACGACAGCGCCGCCGATACCGGCACATCTCTGACCAAGGCCGACCTGTTTGCGCTGGGTCTGACCGGCCGTCCGGACAGCGGTACACGCCGTGCCGCTCTGCTGAAGCAGCTGGACTTGCCCGAGCATCTGACAGCCAACGCTCTGCTGGATGTGCTGTCCGCTCTGTATTCCAAAGAGGAACTGGAAGAAGTCCTGCAAAACCTGCCTTGAATCAAAAAACCTCACAGCCGTGGCTGTGAGGTTTTTTCATATTCAGGAGTTGTCGCGCTGGATCCGCAGCAGCGCCAGCGGTTTGGTTGCCACGGGCAGCTTCATGCGGAAGCGCATCTGGGGATTTCGGGGCTCTTCCAGAGGGTTGCCCTCCATGTCTTCCATCATCGGCGCGTGGAAAGCCACCGGTTCCAGACCCGGGCCGATCAGCTCGATCTCGTCCCCCTTGGCAAACTTGTTGCGCAGGGAGAGGATCGCGTTGCCGTCCTCGTCGCATTCTTCCACCTGGGCAATCACCTGCCACCGGCGGATGTAGCGACCGTCATCGGTGTACTGGCCGGGATAGCCGTAGAAGAAGCCGGTGGAGTAGTGACGGTGGGACACCTTCTCCACCTCGCCACGCCACACGGGGTTCAGGGTCTGTCCGGCAACCGCTGCGTCAATGGCGTGGCGGTAGGCGTTGGTGACGCAAGCGGCATAGTAGGCACTCTTGGCGCGACCCTCAATCTTCAGGGAGTTGATCCCGGCGTCGATCAGTTCAGGGATGTGATCGATTAGGCACATATCGCGGGAGCTGAAGATATAGGCACCCTTGGAGTCCTCTTCCACCGGGAAGTACTCGCCGGGCCGCTTTTCCTCCATGAGGGCGTACTGGTAGCGGCAGGGCTGGGCACAGG
>CAZDXX010000136.1:0-4791 GCA_964509595.1 uncultured Oscillospiraceae bacterium | reverse complement strand
CGAGTCAATCGACCGCCTGGGACCATTACGGTTAACAGCGTGACGGCGGCCACGTTGTATAGAGGGACAGCACCGATCAGAATTAAGGCAAGTGAACCGGTCCCACCATAAATATTGGTCAGAAGGGCGGCGCCCAGAAGGGCTTGACTGCTGCGGTAGCCGGCCTGGGTAAATTCGGCTTGCAGGGATTTATCTTTCAAGAAGAAAGAGAGACCGAACATGATCAGGATGGATACCAGAGAAACTACAAAACTGAAGATTACGACTTTGGTGTTCCAAACAGAGTAAAAATCCGAGTCGGCCAAATTTTTGAAAATCTGCACTGGAAGGGCGACCTTGAACACGAAGTTGTTCATCTTATTTGCAAAACTGTCATCTAACAATGGTGTTTTGTGGAGAAAATAGCCCAGAACCATCATCAGGAACACCGGCATGGTGGCATTCAGGCTGAACATTAAGTTTTCCGTAAGTATCCGCTCCAATCACGTGAAATCGTGATTTAGTGTAGCACTTGAGAATAGAGTTGTCAAATTCTGTCTGAGTCGTATTTGCTGCGAAGTTGATCCAGCGTACGTTCCAGTGTTTCGCGTTTGGCTCTGCGCTGCGGGGCGGTGGAATCAAACAGATTGATTTGCTCCACTGCCTGCTCTTCCGGAATCAGTGACTGTGCGGTCAGGGTCAGGGCACGCACGGGTGCATCCGCCTTCCAGCAGTCGTCCAAAATATCCATAGCAGTGCGAAGCAACTCCAGAGCAGTGCAGGTAGGTGCGTTCAGGGGGCGCTGGCGGCAGATATCGCGAAAATGAGGGTCACGGATGGTCAGCTGCAGGGTGGTGCATTTCATGTGATGCTTGCGAAGACGAAAAGCGACCTGCTCGGCAAGCGGGCGCAGACCCTCGCGAAGTTGATCCATGCCTTGTAAGTCGTGGGAAAAGGTTGTGCCGTTGCCCACGGATTTGGGTGGGACGTACGTGCCGGCAGGAGCTACGGGGGAGTTCTCCAAGCCGTTTGCATACTGCCATAGCTGCTCTCCTTGCTTTCCCAACAAGCTGACCAGAGAATCGTGGTCGAAAGTGGCCAGCTCTCCAATCGTGCAAATGCCGTATTTGGACAGTGTTCCTGCTGCGGAGCGACCCACGAATAACAAGTCGGTGACCGGGAGCGGCCACACGATCTCGCGAAAATTTTCTCGGGTGATAACAGTGGTGGCATCTGGTTTTTTGTAGTCACTTCCAAGTTTGGCAAAGATTTTATTAAAAGAAACGCCGACAGAAATCGTCAAACCAAATTGTTCGCGCACTTCGCGGCGCAATCGATCGGCTACCGCCTGCCCGGTGCCGCCAAACAAGTGCATGGATCCGGTTACATCCAGCCAGCTTTCGTCGATGCCGAAGGGTTCCACCAGGTCGGTATAATGTTCGTACAGTTCATTGATCAGTTTGGAATAACGGCGATATTCCTTGTGGTGGGAGGAAAGGAGAACCAGATCAGGACATTTGTTTTTTGCTTGCCAAATGGTCTCAGCGGTCTTGATGCCGTACTTTTTAGCAGGTTCATTCTTGGCCAGGATGATGCCGTGACGGCTTTCCGGGTCGCCGCATACGGCCACAGGTTTATCCTGCAATTCCGGATGGCTCAGCAGCTCCACGGAGGCAAAAAATCCGTTTAAGTCGCAGTGTAGGATAGTCCGATCCACAATCTTCCCTCCTTTTCTCTGATTGGGACAAGTTTAATACAAATGTTCGAACGTGTCAATTCGTAATATTGTAAGAAAAATGTTTCTTTTCAATTTTGGAAGCGGCTGATAAAATAAATCTATAAATGATATCTTGTATTTAGAGGGAGGGAAACAAATGACTGGTTTTGATGAGAAATTGCGTGAACTGCAGGCGCAAGTGGTCCGACAGGAAAAGCTGTGCGCTGTGGTGGAAGATCTGCTGTGGCGGGTAGATGGGTTGTCTGCACAGGAACGGGAGTTGGCAGTTGCGCGTGAAAAGGAGCAGGCTGATGTGGATAGGTTGGAAGGTCGCACACTGGCGGCGTTCTTCTACGGACTGACCGGCAGCAAGGAAAGTCGGCTGGAGCAGGAGCGGCAGGAAGCCCGAGCGGCGGCAGTTAAACATGATGCTGTGGTACTGCAGCTACGGGATGCGAAAGAGGAACTGCGGGTCCGGCAGGATGAACTGATCATGCTCAATGGCTGCGAGCAGCGGTATCAGGATGCCTTGCGGGAGAAGGCGGCCGCGATTAAACAGGCTGATTCCGGCCGCGGTGCTGAGATTTTAGGGCTGGAAGAAGAAATCGGAAGGCTGGATCGTCAAAGTGCGGAACTGGCCGAGGCTGTGTCTGCCGGAGAACGGGCATTGGATCAGGTGCAATGTGTGATGCGACATCTGAACGACGCGGAAGGCTGGGGAACTTGGGACATATTTGGCGGTGGTATGATTGCTGATATGGCCAAGCATAGCAAGCTGGATCAGGCGCAAGGGGAAATTGAACAACTGCAACTTTGTCTGAATCGTTTTCGCAGCGAACTGGCCGATGTGACCATTCATGTCAACATGCAAGTGCAGATCGACGGCTTTCTGCGGTTTGCGGATTATTTCTTCGATGGTTTATTTGCCGATTGGGCGGTTATGGATCGTATCCAGCAGGCACAGGGCAGGGTGCAGAATACCCGTGCACAAATCAGTTCGGTACTGAACCGACTGGAACAGATGAGCCGTGAAAATGAGCGCGAACGGACGCAGGCAAAGGAAGAGTTGGACCGTCTGATTCTTCGGGCGTAGAAAGCAGCACTGCCCCGGTCAACCGACCGGGGCAGTGCTCGTTATTTTGAGCCCTTGTGCAGCAGGGGAGACAGGGGCTTATAAATTAAAAAGGTGATGAGCGAGTTAATTCCGGCCTTCAGAAGATTAAAGGGAAGGATGACAGGCAGCAGCATGGAATCGACCACCTCGACGGGGGCGCCCATAAAAACCGGGGTAATGAAATGGTTAGCAACTACCATAACCAGACCCATCATAATCGTACCGGTGATCAGCGCCAGAAGAGCGCCGGTGCGGGTGCGGCGGAAATGATAAATCGTGCCTGCGGTGATGGCGAGAACGCCGGAGGAGATCGTGTGCATGAGGAAACCGTAAACGCCGTTTCCGCCAAGGAAGAACGCCTGAATAAAGGAGGCGAGAACGGTGATGATGACACCGGGAATTGGGCCGCAGGCAAACGCACCCAGCAAAATGGCAACATCGGCAGGATCATACTCCAAAAAAGCTGCGGACGGGAACAAGGGAAAATGAATCAGCGTAATCAAAACAGCGGAGATGGCAGTCAGCATTGCGATGGTCGTGATTTTCCGAATTTGTTTGGACATAAAAACACTCCTTTCAATGTAGCCTTCCTGCATTTGCGGCAGGAAGGCATGCGCATGTGGGCCGTTCCGGCCCACGCGCTGAAATGACAAGGCCGTATGGCCATGTTTTTCATGCGCATGCATGAAAAACACCTGAAAAGCGAATGCCTTTCAGGTGTCAACATCAAAAGGAGATTACGTGATCGTGACACATCTTCTTTCATCCAGACTTGAGGAAACCTTGATTCAATCCTCCATCGGCGCCTTTTTCTGACAAAAATTGTCTCGCAATGCGCGCGTGTTAATTGAAGCAAAGTTTCCCTTACTGTTGGTCCCGGAGTTTCACCGAGTCGGCCACCGAAGTGGTTCGCGGACTTTACCGCCAGTGGGGAATTTCACCCCGCCCTGAAGACATTTCATTCAGTTGTTCTGAACATATTATAGCAAACATGGAAAAGATTGCAACAGAAAGTTTTAGAATGTTTGTTCGAATAGAGGTTGACTTAATGAATGAGCTTGGGGTACAATAAGAGCAACAAGGGGAGATGGGTGATGAAGAGGGATACGACATGCTGCTTTACCGGGCATCGGCCGGAAAAGCTGCCATGGAAGTTTAACGAAGAGGATACTCGCTGCATCGAATTGAAAGCTCGCTTGCGACAAGCGGCAGAGCAGGCGTATGCAGACGGATATCGCCATTTTATTACAGGAATGGCACGCGGGTGCGACCAGTATTTTGCGGAGATTATCCTGGAGCTTCGGCAGAAGTGCCCGGATGTGACGGTGGAGGCGGCCATTCCCTGTGAGGAGCAGGCATCGCGCTGGAAGGATTCTGAGAGAGAACGATACTTCCGTTTGGTTGAGGAATGTGATTTGGAGACCATGGTTCAGCGGCATTATGACAAAGGCTGCATGCAGCGGCGCAACCGCTACATGGTAGATCGTGCGGCGCGATTGATTGCGGTCTACGATGGAATGCTGGGCGGAACTATGTATACGATTCATTACGCCATGCAGCGCGGCGTGGATGTAGTGATGATCGATTTGGAATAAACAAAAAATGACAGTCCGTTTCGGACTGCCATTTTTTTATGTCAGATGAGATTTCGGACGGCGGATTAGCCCAACTGAGCCTTAGCCATCTCGGTCAGAGCGGTGAAGGCGGCCTTATCGTTGACGGCCAGCTCAGCCAGCATCTTGCGGTTGATCTCCACGCCGGCCTTCTTCAGACCGTTCATGAAGGTGGAGTAGTTCATGCCGTTCATCTTGCAAGCGGCAGAAATACGGGTGATCCACAGACGACGGAAGTCGCGCTTCTTCAGGCGACGGCCGACATATGCGTAGGACAGGGACTTCATGACCTGCTCGTTGGCCATCTTGAAGTGCTTGCTCTTAGCACCCCAGTAACCCTTGGCCAGCTTCAGGGTCTTATTTCTTCT
>CAZDXX010000135.1:0-4843 GCA_964509595.1 uncultured Oscillospiraceae bacterium | reverse complement strand
CCAGGTGCTGACGCCCACGCGGCTGAACAGGGCAGGGCGTGTGAATTCCTTATAGTGGCGCAAGGTGTGCTCAGTCATAATGAAGCCGTCTTCCAGATCCTCGGGGTCTCCAAAGAGATCCTCCACGTCCAGCATTTCATCGTCCACCACAACGCCTTGACGCATGCGCTGAACGATTCCAAAAATTTCATCGTCGGTGATCAGAGTCAGCGGACAGTTTGTCTTGGCTGTCTCGATCTGACCTGCGCCGCCCATCACAGAGCAGCCGGAGAGGGCGAGCATATGGGCAAGAGAGGTGCGCTCGATCATGTTCTGACCATCCAAAGTCAGACTATCGGTTCCGGTGGCATAAGTATGGGCGCGAATGTTATAGCCTTCCTCGAAGAACTGCATGCACATCAGACGGCACAGAGTGATCTCAGGCGCGGACTGCAAAGAGTAAGTGGTCATCATATCCATGGAGAAGGGCAGGGGAGTTGCAATGACCGGAAGCCCCGGGCAGAGCAGTTCCAGCATAACGATCATAGCCAGCACCTCCGCACAGCAGACGAGGGCGGTACCCTGAGCAGTTACGGGTGCATTTGCCCCTGCGGTGGGGAGCGAGCAGGGCTGAACGGGAACACCGGCCTGTGCACAGCGCAGAAGAATCTCGGCATCCATATGCTTAAAGGAGAGCAGCGGGACCGAGCAGGCGATAAAGCTGACGATGGGCTTCTCACGCAGTTTGTCCGAACCGCCTGCGGCGGCAGCGGACATCTCGATCAGACCCTGTACACTCTCGGTCTCATAAGGCTGGATCCAAATGTGTTTCTTGGATACCCGAAGTGCTCGCTCCAGTGCGTACAGATCAACGGCTTCTGCCGGGACGTTCTCCGCACCTGCCACAGAAGGTAGGGCCACAAAATCGATGTTGGGCAGGGAATTGGTAAGTGTGAACCAAGTTTCTGCCTCGTCAAGCTGAATAGAATGAACAGGTCCGTCCGGCGTACGGTAGTTGGGAGCACCGGTATTGGTACGGGTGTAAAAACCGCCGTTTGGATGTGGAAATTCCATATCGTGTTCGCCGGAGGGCGAGTACAGCGTGAAGCTGGCAGGAACAGCGGAGACAGCCTGCGCGATCAGGGCACGGGGAAAGCGTACATTCTGGCCATCTACCAGACATCCTTTTTCCGCAAGGGCGGTACATAATTCGGGGTGGTCAATGGTCACGCCGCGCTGCTCAAGCAGCTCTTCGGCGCGCTGTTTCATCAAATTCAGGGAGGTGTGCTCCATCGTAGTTACTTTCAGCATAAGGGATCCTTCCGTTCATTTTCAAAAGTCTTTGTTTAATTGTATTACCAGTACACACAGATGTCAAGACACCTGCGCGTACAGAAAAGTGCGGATTAATTGCAAAAAAGTAAAAGTCTCCAAAATCAATGGAGTTTTTTACGGGTTGTACTCTCAAGTATCGAACTTCTTTGTCCTTTGAAGGATATTTAAGAAAATGCTTTCTTTGCAGGTGGGAATCTGATAGTATTAATTCGACGATTTTATCGCTGAACATCACGAACCGGGAGTTGCACAATGGAAATTAGAAAATCAACAGAAAAAGATTTCGGCAGAATAATGGAGATCTATGCGTACGCGCGTGATTTCATGTCGAAGCATGGAAATCCCAATCAGTGGGGGCCGACAAACTGGCCGCCGGAAGAACTGATTCATAAGGATATTGCGGAAGGGAACAGCTATGTCTGCGTAAGCGGCGATCGGGTCGTGGGAACTTTTTTCTACATCTGCGGCAAAGATATTGAACCGACTTATACTGAAATCGTAGATGGGGCATGGATCGATGATGGTCCATACGGTGTGGTACACAGGCTGGCCGGAGACGGAAGCGTTAAAGGAATCGGAGCATTCTGCATCAACTGGGCACTCCGGCAGTGCGGACATCTGCGCATCGATACCCACGGTGATAACAAAGTGATGCAGAATCTGCTGCAAGGGCAGGAGTTTGACCACTGCGGCACCATTTATGTGGAAGAGGATGATTATCCCAGACTGGCTTACGAAAAAGTTATAAAGAAATAATAGTTAAGGGCAGCAGACCGTTGCGTCTGCCGCCCTTGTTCGTTTTCAGTATTCTACTTGTACCAGAGTCAGTCCTTGCGCCGGAGCTGTTTTGCCGGCTCTGGTGCGGTCCAACGATTCCAAAATGACAGACATTTCGTCTGCGGTGCGCAGGCCCTGTCCCACTTCCAACAGGGTGCCGGTGAGTATACGCACCATGTTGTATAGGAAACCGTTGCCCCGGAAGGTGATGTCCATGTTTGCTCCGTCTACCGCGATGTCGATGGAGGAGACGGTGCGGACCGTGGATTTCTTGTAGCGCTTGTTGGAACAGAAGGCACGATAATCGTGAGTACCGGTAAGCTGCTCTGCCGCCTGTTTCATGGCGTCCACATCCAACGCGTCTTCCACGCGGTATTGATATTTCCTTCGGAACACATCCGGAGCGGTTCCCAGTCGGATGGAATAACGATACACTTTGCCAATGGCACTCAAACGGGCATGGAAACGCTCATCTGTTGCTTCCGCAGCGGTTACGGCAATGTCTTCCGGCAGATATTGATTTAGGTAAGCCATGATTTCCGAAGCAGACAGATTCCCGGGCAGTTTTACACTGGCTACCTGACCCTCTGCATGGACGCCGGCATCGGTGCGTCCGGCACCGTGGATCTCCACTGCTTCGCCGATCAGACGGGACAAAACATTTTCCAATTTACCTTGAATGGTATTGTCTGTGTTGCCCTGACGCTGCCAGCCGTCATAACGGGAACCGTCGTATTGAATGGTGAGTTTGTAATTCATAATAACCTCTATAATCCAATGGCGATAAAGTGAAATGGCTTTACAATAGAGAAGAGAATGTAGGTTTCGATTTGCTCTTTTAGCGCAGCCATTATCCCCGGCCGCTTGGCTTTTTGATAGGGATGCGGAGGAGCGGTGTCAACGCCGAATTATGAAATCGAATAAATAGAGAGCGGCCTCTGAAATCAGGTTAGATTTCAGAGGCTGCTTCAATGATCGGATTTTATCGAATGCCGTAATTCTCGATGACGAAGTCCATGTCTTTGTCGCCGCGGCCGGACAGATTGATCAGGATGGAGCCGGTGCCCATTTCCTTGGCCAGCTTGATGGCGTACGCCACAGCATGAGCGCTTTCGATGGCAGGGATGATACCTTCCATGCGAGAAAGAGTGAAGAAGGCATCAATGGTCTCGTCATCGCCGACGACATCGTACTTCACACGACCCAAATCGTGCAGGAAGGCATGCTCCGGGCCGGAGGAGGGATAATCCAGGCCGCTGGCTACAGAGTAGACGGGGGCGGGCTCGCCGTTTTCATCCTTCAGCATGATGCTGTTGAAACCGTGCATGATTCCTTCCGTGCCGAATTTCAGGCTGGCAGCATGGTCGCCCAGTTTTTCGCCGCGGCCCAAAGGCTCGACACCGTAGATGTCAACGGGATCATTCAGGAAGCCGGCAAACATACCTGCTGCGTTGGAGCCGCCACCTACGCATGCCACGACGGCATCGGGAAGCTCACCTGTCATCTCCAGAAATTGTTCTCTGGCCTCAATGCCGACTACACTCTGGAAGTCGCGCACCATCATGGGGAAGGGGTGGGGGCCTAAAACAGAGCCGATGCAGTAGATACAGTCCTTGTACTCTTTGCTGTAAGCCTCGAAGGCGGCGTCAACAGCTTCTTTCAGGGTAGCCAAACCATGGGTCACTTCCACCACGTTAGCGCCCAGAATCTTCATGCGAGCCACGTTGGGAGCCTGCTTCTTGATGTCCACACTGCCCATGTAGATGTCGCACTCAAGACCGAAATAGGCAGCGGCAGTAGCCAGAGCCACACCGTGCTGGCCTGCACCGGTCTCGGCGATGATTTTTTTCTTGCCCATGTACTTGGCCAGCAGTGCTTCACCCATGCAGTGGTTCAGCTTGTGGGCGCCGCTGTGGTTCAGGTCTTCGCGTTTGGCATAGAGCTGAACATGACCCAAACTGTTGGATAGACGCTCCAGATGGGAGACAGGGGTGGGTCTGCCCTGGAACTCTTTGCGGATACGGCGCAGCTCGTCAATGAACTTGCGGGACTTACAGATGGTAAAATAGGCCTCTGTGATCTCTTCCATTGCTTTTTGCAGTTCAGGGGAAATGTAGCAGCCGCCGTACTTGCCGAAAAAGCCTTCTTTGTTGGGATAATGCTTAAAATAAGTATCAAAATCGACTCCGTTGTAAATCATGACATCCTCCGTTGTGATTACAGAATTGCATACTTTAATGATTTGCTACAATAAATTGTATGGATTATATCATCGCGAAATATTTCTGTCAATGGACGAAAGAGAAAAGGGCATCTGTCCATGCTTTGCGGAGGGTAATGAGGAGAGCAAAAAACGAAAAACAATCTTGATTGTGTATTGTAGAAGGCTTTATAATAATACAAAGTTTATCGTGGGTTTAGCTTTTAAAGTATGATATATGAGAGGTGATGTGAATGTTCCGTATCCTGGTCGTTGATGACGATAAAAATACAAGGATTTTGTTAAAGGCCGTTCTGGAGGCCGAGCGCTATACTGTGTTTACCGCAGAGAACGGCGAAGCAGCTTTGGAGGTTATGGAACGGGAACACATTGATCTTGTGGTCCTGGATATTATGATGCCGAAGATGGATGGATATGAGTTTACTAAAACTTTGCGCGAGAATCGGAGTACTTTGCCGATTCTGATGGTTTCTGCAAAGCAGCTCCCCGAGGACAAGCATAAAGGCTTTATCGTGGGTACCGATGATTATA
>CAZDXX010000134.1:0-4873 GCA_964509595.1 uncultured Oscillospiraceae bacterium | reverse complement strand
CTTCCGCACTTTCAGCACAGATGGCCAGAGCGAACCACAGGCTGACAGGGGAGAACAGGGCGTTTTCCTCGCTGCCGCCCAGAGCCAGGCTGGCGGCGCGGGCGGAGAATGCGTCGATGCTGTCCCAGAGGGCGTCCTCCACGGGATACTCATCCCACAGCGCTCTGAGCCCCTCGTAATCGTCAAACCTAAGTGCCTTGGGATAATCTGGTTCGGCGGCCAGCTTTACCTTGCGGCTGAGCACCGGCTGCCTGACCAGGAAAGAATCGGAGACAGCGGGGGTGTGACTGTCGTCTGCAGAGACAGGTTCCGCTGGAGCGCATGCAGTCAGAGCCAACACAAAAACGAGGCTGAGCGCGAGCAGTTTTCGTTTCATGGGGAAAACCTCCTTTGCTTCCTGTATCTATATAGACGCAAAAACAGGGAAAATGTTCCGCACAATCACAAAATCCTGCTGGCCGGTTATGTGCCGCTGTTTTCGGCGTACTGGTTTCGATAGAAGGAGAACAGCAGGTAGAAGCGCTCATCCGGGTCATTCAGGTCAAGGGGCCAAAGTTCCTGAATCTTTTCAAGGCGCAGAAAAAGCGTGTTGCGGTGAATAAACAGTTCGTCGGCTGTTTGCTGGTGCCGTCGCTCGTTTTTCAGAAAACAGTGCAGTGTTCGGCAGTAGTCGGTGCGGCAGGTCTGGTCGTGAGCCTTGATGGCGGCAAGCGCGGGGTGGATCAACGCATTGGGAATAGCCTTGTCCACAATGCCGGTGATCATACGCATGGCTTCATCCTGACAGCGGTAGAGGGTTCCGGGAATCTGGGGGGTGCACTCCACGGTAGCCAACACCTGCTGGTAAGAGGCCAAAAGCTGATCCAACTGCGTAAAGGTAATGCTGGAAGTGCCACAGCACTTGTTTTCTTTCAGAATAAAGCAAAGATTTTGAATCAAATCCTCGTAGTTCAACAGATCAAGGTTGCACAAAAAGATTAGACGCCCCTGATAAATCAGAGCAAAAATTCCGAGGTTGTTCTTGGCTAGTTTCCAACTGATTCGGATGTCGAATGGGACTCTCCCCTTGGGCGAGGTGACAACAAAAAGTTGTTTTTTGCAGACAGGATCCCATTCAAACAGGGAAAGCTGACGGCGCAGCGCAGATAGGGCGCCGGGCTTTTCCTCCAGCGTATATGCAAAGTTTGAAGTCAAACGGAAGTCAACTGCGTTTTCTTCATCGCTTTGTATCCACTCTTGTACGAGGGATACAAACAGTTCCAAAAGGTGAAGGGTGCCTTTGGTGTGATCTCCATTCGGCGCTTTCAGAATAACCGTACCCAGACGTTCCTCGTTGATCAGGATGTGGGCGCAATAAGATTTCGTGGGGAAAAAGCCTGGGGGAATGATTATGATGCCCTTCTGATAGAACGTATCTTTATAAACCTGATTGAACTTTTTCAGCTTCTCCTCGGGCAGACTGTAGTTTTCCACGATGTTACCCCAGTCTTCGGGTGCGATGACCTCAGAAAGATCGGCGGATTGGGCCACCAGAATCTGCGCGGCGTTGACGATCATGATGGGCGAGGGAAAGACCTCGGCGGCCCGCTTCAACAGGACAGGGAGACTGTGGCCGGCCGAGATGGCCTGCGTGCAGTCCTCGTACCACTTGGAATAAAACGCGAAGGCATCCTGAATGTCATTGGAAACGGTCACGAGGTCGCAGGTGTCCAGCCGCAGAAAATCAGAGCGGTGCCGGCATACGATCCGCTTGTCTCCGTCCCGGAAGAAATCGTCCGACGTGCCAAGATACAGAATATTATCCTTGATTTGCGTATCCGGCTGATACAACCGGGTGCCGGCAATTTCTGCTTTTTCGTTTTTGCACTGGATCGTGGGAGAAAAACGCGCTAACCAGTCCTTCAGGATCCATAGGCTCAGGGTCGGTTTCATGTGTCCACATCCTTTCCGTTGAGATCATTATATTTTTTATGCAACCGTTTTGCAAGGAAAATGTGCAAAGTGAACAGTGAAGAGCGCTCTGGGGAGGCTATATATGGTCATGAAAACTATAGAATTGTGCAAAAACCGTAGTTATAATAAAAGAAAATTCAGGAAAGGAAGGACTGTCATGTCAGAGACGAACCTTTTTGAATACCGCGTCAAATTGGCACAGGACGCGATCGACCACAAGGAACCCGAGCGCATCCCCATCTGGATCAATTACGGCAGCACCCCGTTCCATCTGGACGAAGAGGGCGACACTACTTATAAAGATGCATTTTATGACCACGACAAGGCTGCTGCCGCCATCATCAAGTTCCATCAGGAATTCCAGCCCGACGTGCAGATGGCGAATCTACACTGCGGCCCCGCCGAAGAACTGGCACAGACCCAGTCCATCGACTGGCCCGGCCGGCCCGGTGGCCGCGTCCCTGACCACTCCATCTTCCAGGCCCACGAGCACGAATTCCTAGAGCAGGATGAGTACGAGGAGATGCTGGCCGACTACACCGGCTTCATGTTGAAAAAGTACATCCCCCGTGCGTTTCCGGGACTGAAGGGCCTGAGCAGCATGATCACCCCCGCTCCCACCAACTATATGTATTTCGGAGCCTGCCGTAGCCTGACCTCCGCCCCTGCATTGGAGGCCTACACCACCTTGCTGGAGATTGCCAAGCATCAGGCCGAGATGCAGACCAAGCTAGACCAGCTGCAGGGCACTCTGGCCGGTATGGGTTTTCCGCCGATGCTGACCGGCGTGGGTAACGTTCCCTATGACACTCTGGCCAACTACTACCGCGGCACGCTGGGTATTTTTGATGACCTGATCGAGTGCGAGGATATGATCGAAAAGACGGTCAACCTCTTTGCTGACCAGCAAATCGCAAACCTGCATTACTTCAAATTTGCCCCCATCCCCATCAAGCGCGTGATGTTCTGGATGCATAAGGGCATGGATGGATTCATGCGCCCCGAGCAGTACGAGAAACTGTACTGGAAGCCCTTCCTGAAGGTCATCTACGCTTTGGTGGACATGGGCGTTACCCCCATCATCTACACCGAAGGCCCCTATCACTCTCGTTTGGAGCAGATGGTGAACCTGCCAGAGAACAAGTGCGTGATCCATTTTGAGGACATTGATTTGGCCAAGGCCAAGAACACCGTGGGAAAGACCAACTGCATCACCGGCAACTTCCCCATCTACCTGTTGGAGCACGGTACGGTGGAGCAGGTCGTGGAAGAGGCCAAGCGCCAGATCGATATCGGTGCACCCGGCGGCGGATTTATTTTTGAAACCAACGCCTCCATTGAAAAGGTGAAGCGCGAAAACCTCCACGCCCTGTACGACACCGTGCGTACATACGGAAAACGGTAACGCTATTTTCGGTAAAACAGTCTCGAAGGAAGAGACTCAAAAATAGAAAGGTGGAACAAAAATGAAAAAGCTCATCGCAATGCTCCTGGCACTGACCATGGTGTTCGCTCTGGTTGCCTGCAGCGATAGCGGCTCCAAGGACACCGAGACCAGCAACACTCCCGAAACCAGCACTTCTACTCCCGCTGAAACCGACAAGCAGCCCGAAGAATCCACTCCCGTCGAGGACGAGACTCATGCCGTGCCCGAACTGAGTGGTGAGCCCATCAAGATTGGCCACATTGCCGACCTGACCGGCACCGAGGCATTGACCGGTGCCGAGGCAAAGAAGTCTCTTGAATTTGCTGTGGCCCAGCTGAACGGCATTGCGGGCCGCCCCGTGGAAGTAATCACCCGTGATGCATTGGGTACCTCCAACGGAGCTGTGGACGCGGCCCGTTATCTGGTGGAAAATGAAGGGGTGATTGCCCTGTTTGGTCCCAACCAGGCCGGCCAGAAGACCGCCGTTTCCGAGTATTGCGCCGAAGCAGGAGTACCCCTGATCTTCTACAACGGCACTCCCAGCTATCTGTTCAAGACCAACCCCTGGCTCATCGGCTCCGGCGGCGCCAACCCCCAGATGACCGTGATGGCTGATTACGCTTATAACACCCTGGGTTATCGCACCGTCAACATCCTGACCATGGACAACGTGGGCTTTAAGACCTTTACCGACGACTTTACCACGGCCTTTGAGGCTTTGGGCGGCAAGGTGGTTACTGCCCAGTACGCTCCCTTCCCCTGCGACGACTGGGCTCCTTACCTGTTGGGCATGGACATGGATGCAGATGCCATCATGGCATGGACCACCGGCTCCAACGCTATCGCTCTGTGGCAGAGTTGGCACCTGATGGGCCTGCATGAGACCCTGCCCATGACTGCCATCATGCAGTCTGCCTTTACCGATGACTACATCCTGAAGTCTCTGGAAGCTACCTATCCCGACGTGGTGGAGTATATACTGGGCACCGCAGCTCCCAGTATGTACGTGTACAACACTGGAACGCCTGAAAACGACGCTTTCGTGGAAGCCTGGGAAGCCGAGTTCGGCGCAGTGCCCTCCAACAATCTGTCCGGTCAGATATATCAGGCCTATCAGCTGCTGAAGACTGCCATCGAGTCCATCGACGGCAATACCGAGGCTGAGGCCGTTCGTGACGCAATATTGGACACCGAGCTGGACGGCCCCGCCGGTCATATGAAGTTTGACGGCTCCGGTGCCTGTACCAAGGATGTTTTCATCGTTGAAGTGGTTCAGCTGGAGGACGGCAGCTATAACTACCACACCGTTAAGACCTATGAGGACGTGGCTCCCAACGGTTTGCTGCCCGACTGATCTTCCCTAAAAACCGCATAGCAGTGAGAAATAAAGGAAGGCCCGATGCTGTTCTGCATCGGGCCTTCCGCTGTGCGATTAAGGTTCCTCGGCTTTCTTCTTTTTCTTTTTGCAATAACGGTCCTCTTCGCTGAAAATGC
>CAZDXX010000133.1:0-4873 GCA_964509595.1 uncultured Oscillospiraceae bacterium | reverse complement strand
TATCGAGCTGACCAAGACCCGCCTGCAGGGCGACGACGAGGACTCCAAGATCCGCGCTCAGCAGGTTCTGTGCTACGTCCTGACCGAGACTCTGAAGCTGCTGCATCCCTTTATGCCCTTTATCACCGAGGAGATCTGGCAGGCTCTGCCCCACGAGGGCGACTTCCTGATGCTGCAGAAGTGGCCTGAGTACAGCGAGGCAATGAACTTCAAGGCAGAAGAGACTGCCATGGAGAGCGTCATGGAAGCCATTTCCGCTGTCCGCGCACGCCGCAGCGAGATGAATGTGCCTCCCTCCAAGAAGGCTAACCTGACCGTGGTCACTGCCAAGGCTGATGTCTTCACTCTGGGTGAAGCCTTCCTGAAGCGTCTTGCCTATGGTGAGACCGTCACCATCACCGACGCAGCTCCCGCCGACCAGAAGGGCATGGTCTCCGCTGTGACCGCCGATGCCACCATCTTCATGCCCCTGAGTGAGCTGGTGGATCTGGAGAAGGAGAAGGCACGCCTGACCAAGGATCTGGGCAAGAAGCAAGGCGAGCTGAAGGGTCTGGAAGGCAAGCTGTCCAACCCCGGCTTCCTGGCAAAGGCTCCCGCCGATGTGGTGGCCGGTGAGCAGGAGCGCGCCGAAAAGCTGAAGGCTGTGATCGCCAAGCTGGAAGAGCAGCTGGCTAACATGTAACATGATCAAAACGCCGCGGAGACCTCCGCGGCGTTTTTCGAAAGTATTCGACGAAGAATGGAGCAGATCCCTATGGAAATCAGAACCGCAACGATACACGATCTGGATGCCGTTACGGCATTGGAAGCTGTCTGCTTCCCGCCGGCAGAGGCCGCAAGCAGAGAGAGCTTTCAAACCCGACTGAAGGCGTTTGGAGACCACTTCTGGCTCATGTATGATGGTGAAACTTTGGTCAGCATGGTCAACGGCATGGCGACTGATCTGCCTGATCTGGTTGATGAAATGTTCCACGATGCCGGGATGCACGACCCGAAAGGAAAGTGGCAGATGATCTTTGGTGTGGACACTCACCCGGAGTACCAACGGAAAGGTTATGCCGGGCAGGTGCTCAACCGAACCATCGCTGACAGCAGAGAGCAGGGGAGAGCCGGACTGGTTCTGACCTGCAAGGAGGCATTGGTCCATTACTACGCCAAGTTTGGGTTCCAAATGGAGGGACTGTCTTCCTCGGAACATGGCGGCGCGGTCTGGTATCAGATGCGATTGACGTTTTAGCAGAAAGGCGGCTCATTGATGCAGAAGTCTGCATTAATGAGCCGCCTTGGTTTTTGCTATCCGTTTTTTGGAAAAATGTGCGAAAAACAGGTGAATTTACTCAAAAACAGCATATTTTTCTCAAAAGTACTTGTCGTGCCTTTTCGTCATGATTATAATGAGGAAAAGTCGATTTGTATCACTTTTTCAGGAGGTAATTTTTATGCATCCTCTGTATCCCAACCTGTATTCCACCATTCAGATCGGAGACCTGACTCTGCGAAACCGCGTGATAGCATCGCCGTCTTCTCAGAATGATATTGAACCCAATGGAACGCTGGGCAAGCATAACATTGCCTATTACGCTCGTAAGGCTCAAGGCGGCGCGGCCCTGGTCACTGTGGGTGACGGTATCGTTCACCGTACAGGGAAGGATCATCCCGTGCAGGTTCTTTTGTATACCGATGATTGCCTTCCTTCTCTGACCCGCTGCGCGGAGGAAATCCACAAATATGGAGCGTTTGCGTCTTACGAACTGTCCCATGGCGGCATTGTCTGTGATCCTAAGTTTATCAATGGAGAGCGTCCCTACGGCCCTTCCGAGGTGCCTGTTACGATTGGGTTCCAGACTAACAATCCGGTTCAGATCATGAGCCAGGAAATCAGCGAAGAGATGATGTTTGAACTGGCTGATGCGTATGCTCAGGCTGCTCTGCGCTGTAAAAAGGCCGGTTTTGATATGGTCATGGTTCACGGCGCCCATGGTTGGCTGATCAGCCAGTTTTTCTCCCCCTATTATAACAAGCGCACTGACAGGTATGGCGGTAGCGTGGAGAACCGCGCGCGCTTTGCCATCATGGTTTTGAAGCGCATTCGTGAGGTTTGCGGTCCTGGATTCCCCATTGATTTCCGCATCAACGGCCGTGACGGTGAGCCGGAAGGCGCTCTGGAACTGGAAGAATCTATCCAAATTGCCAAACTGTTGGAGCCCTATGTGGATTCCTTCCATGTATCTTCCTGCCTGCATGCCATCCCCGCCCATCAGGACATCATGCAATCTACTATTTTTGACCCTCGCGGGCATCTGCTGCATTTGGCTGCAGGCATGAAGGCAGCAGGAATCCAAAAACCGGTCTGTACCGTGGGCGGGTTCAACTCTGTGGAGATGATGGAAGCTGCTATTGCTGAGGGGAAGGCCGATATGGTGGCTCTGGGCCGCCAGTCTCTGGCCGATCCGGACTTGGCCAATAAGGGAAGGGCCGGTTGTGCTGACGAGGTGCGTCCCTGCCAGCGCTGCGCAACCTGCCAGTCCGGTCGTTTCACATTGGGTACCGCTCGATGTGCAGTTAACCCTGAAATGGGTCGTGAATATGAGATGCAGTTTGTTCCCCCGGCCGCGTTTCGCCGCAAGGTGCTGATTGCCGGTGGCGGCCCCGGAGGTATGCAGGCAGCCATTACTGCGGCCAGGCGCGGCCATGACGTGACTCTCTACGAGAAGTCCGACGTGCTGGGCGGTGCACTGAACTTCGCCAAAAATGTTCCCTTTAAGTGTGACCTTTACAAGCTGATTGGGGTTATGGAGACCGAGCTGAAGCGTCTGCCTGTTCGCATTTTGATGAATACGGAACTGACTCCTGAGATTGCCCGAATGGAGCATCCCGACGCCATTATTTCTGCTATGGGCGCTGAGGACATCCGTCCTTCTTTTCCGGGTGTCGATGATCCCAAGGTGCTGATGGCCAGAGAAGCCGAGTGCAGCGATGCCTTGGGCCGGAATATCGTCATTATCGGCGGTGGGTTGGTTGGCGTAGAAACTGCACTTGATCTGGCTATGCAAGGGAAGAAGGTCTCCATCGTGGAGATGCTGCCATCCATTGCGAATGACGCGAATTTCCGTTATGCCCGCACTTACAGATGGAAGATCGAAGAGTACAAGGTCGATGTGTACACTTCCACCAAGTGCAAGGCGATCACGGAAGAGGGTGTTGAAGCGGAGGACAAGGATGGAAACCGTATTCTGCTTCCTGCCGATCATGTTGTACTTTCTGTGGGCATGCGGCCTTTAAGCGCTGTGTCTGAGGCGCTGCGCGACTGCGCGCCTATCTTTATTCCCATAGGAAACTGTGTGCGCCCCGGTGTCGTGAAGGATGCCATTCGCGCCGGTTTTGATGCCGCCATGTTCCGAATTTGATATCATCATACATTTTAGGTGAAAGCAGGCAGCAAAAATAAGGAGCCTGAGCGAAATCGGACGATTTCGCTCAGGCTCCATTCAGTTGTCGTTTCAGTTGATGGAAACCACCTGATAGCCGGCCTCGGCGATGGCGGCCTTGATGGCCTCATCGGAAACCTCGCCGGTGACGATGGCGGTCTTGGATTCCAGATCCACGGTGGCGGTGACCCCTTCGATAGCGTTCAGTGCTTTTTCGGCGTGAGCGCGGCAGTGCATGCACATCATTCCTTCAATGATAACTTTCTTTTCCATGACAGATGGTTCTCCTTTACATTCGTTGATTTCTATATCTTTGGCGGGTGCTTGCTGACCCGGTTCTCCCTTGAAAAAGCGCAGGCGCAGAGCGTTGGACACCACACAGACAGAGGACAGGCTCATGGCGGCGGCAGCCAGCATGGGGGACAGTTGGATGTGCAGCAGGGAATAGAACGCGCCGGCAGCCAGAGGGATGCAGATGATGTTGTAGAAGAAAGCCCAGAACAGGTTCTGGCGGATGTTGCGGATGGTGGCCTTGGACAGGCGGACTGCGGTGACCGCGTCGGTCAGATCGCTCTTCATCAGCACCACATCGGCCGATTCGATGGCCACATCGGCACCTGCACCAATGGCGATGCCCACGTCGGCGCGGGCCAGGGCGGGAGCATCGTTGATTCCGTCGCCCACCATGGCGACCTTGCGGCCGCTTTCCTGAAGCAGACGAATCTGTTGTTCCTTATTGGTGGGAAGTACGTCAGAGATCACATCGGAAATTCCGACTTCTTTGGCAATGGAGGCGGCGGTGCGGGCATTGTCGCCGGTCAGCATGACCACGTTCAATCCCAGCTCACGCAGACGCTGGATGGCGCTCTTGCTGGACGTCTTTACGGTGTCGGCCACGGCAATGATGCCGACCAGTTTGCCGTCCCGGACGAAGTACAAGGGGGTGCGGCCCTTTTCGGCCAGAGCGTTGGCAACGGACTTGCCGTCTGCGGCATCAATGCCGCGTTCCTCCAGCATGGCAAGGTTGCCGGCCAGCGTGGCACTGCCTTCAATGACGGCACAAACGCCGCGGCCGTGAATGGCTTCAAACTGCTCGGCAGAGGGGAGGGGAAGGCTGCGTTCCTGAGCGGCAGTGACAATGGCCTGAGCCAAAGGATGTTCCGAGGGCTTTTCCAGTGCGGCGGCGAGGCGGAGCAATTCATTGGACGACACACCAATGGGGTGAATGTCGGTGACCTTGGGGGCGCCTTCGGTGACGGTTCCGGTCTTGTCCAGCACCACGGTGTCCACTGTGTGGAGGGTTTCCAATGCTTCGGCAGACTTGAACAGCACACCGTTTTCAGCGCCCTTGCCGGTGCCCACCATAATGGCTACGGGGGTGGCCAGACCCCAGGCACAGGGGCAGGAGATGACCAGCACGGCAACGCCGGAGGTCAGAGCCTGTT
>CAZDXX010000132.1:0-4884 GCA_964509595.1 uncultured Oscillospiraceae bacterium | reverse complement strand
CCTGCTTCATCAGTTCCGGCAGGAAAACAGTCAGCGATCATCTGCTCCAGTTCCTTTAATCCTGCCCCGGTCGCAGCAGAAACAACACAAAGTTTGTCAAAGCGCTCCCGCAGTCCATTCAAATCCAGCGCAAACTCCAAATCAGATTTATTGACCACACAGATCAGGTTGGGTACATTTTGAGCCGCAGCCATTGCTTCTTCGTCCTCTTCATTGAGAGGTTGACCGCCATCCAGCACCAATAACGCCAGACGGGCTCGCTCCAAGGCCGAGCGGCTGCGCTCCACACCCATACGTTCTACAGTGTCCTCTGTATCACGCAATCCGGCCGTATCCACCAAACGCAGCAGCACATTTCCTAGCCGTAGCCGTTCCTCCAATGTATCGCGGGTGGTTCCGGGAATATTTGTCACGATGGCCCGGTCATAGCCCAACAGAGCGTTCAGCAGAGAGGACTTGCCCACATTAGGGCGCCCCACAATCGCACAGGGAACGCCCTCCGCCAGCAGGCTTCCTCGGTCATAGGTTGCGAGCAGTGCATCCAACTGCGAGAGCGCCTGCTCCAGCGCCGCACGAATGGTTTCTTCCGTAAAAGGATCAATGTCTTCATCCGGATAGTCCAGCACAGCGTGAAAATGTGCCATGATATCAGTCAATCCATTATAAATACCATCCACACGGCGAGACAACGCTCCGTTCAACTGTCCATAAGCATTGCGGGCACTTTCCGCTGTCTCTGCGTCGATCAAATCAATTACTGCTTCTGCCTGAGCGAGATCCATTCGCCCGTTCACAAAAGCACGGCGGGTAAACTCCCCGGGCAACGCCTGACGAGCTCCAAACGAAAACAGCGCTTCCAGTCCCAACGCCAACACAGCAGGGGAACCATGGCACTGCAGTTCTGCAGTATCTTCGCCGGTGTAACTATTCGGTCCCGGCGACCAGGTCGCCAGTACCTGATCAATCGGAACCCCGTTTTTATCGGTCAATGTGCCGTAAACTAACTTGCGTGCAGGCTGATCGAAAAAACTGCCTCCTGCCATCGGCAGGAAAACAGACGCTGCTATTTCTCGGGCGTTTGGACCAGATAAACGCAAAATTCCAATTGCGCTGGGTACAAGCGGCGTTGCAGCTGCTGCAATGGTATCCGCCAATGTGGTCACCTCATTTTTGTCAAAATCGTCAGAAAGAAATCTCTTGACACACTTTTATGTCAACCAGCAGTGCATAAGAAACTGCCCACCATCCCCAAAAAGTTGTGGACAACCCTGTGGATAATGTGGAAAACCCTTGATAATTGGGCGTTTTCTAAAAATTGTCATTCTTAAAACAATGCATATATGCATGAATATTCGGTGTCAAAAATAATTATGTGTTTTGCAAAAAACAATTATTTTTTTAACCGTTCATGAATCACTCGGGCTACCTTGACACCAGAAGCTCCCGCCTGTGCCAAACCACGGGTAACGCCTGCACCATCTCCGATGGCAAAGAAACCGGGCAGATTGGTCTCCAATTCACCAGACAACTCCAGGCGAGCGGAGTAGAACTTGACCTCCGCACCATAAAGAAGCGTATCATAGTTGGCCGTGCCGGGTGCGATTTTATCCAGCGCATAAATCATCTCAATGATATCATCCAGCTGACGCTTGGGAAGCGCCAAAGAAAGATCGCCGGGGACAGCTGCACTCAGAGTCGGCTGAGTAAACGACTTGCTCAACCGATGCTCATTTGTACGCACGCCCTTTACCAAATCTCCAAAACGCTGTACCAAAACGCCACCTGCCAGCATATTGGACAGAGATGCGATGTGTTTGCCGTAACGGTAAGGCTGATCAAAGGGCTGTGTAAAGCGGTTGGATACCAACAAAGCAAAATTTGTGTTTTCACTCTGCAGGGAAGGATCTGCGTAGGAGTGTCCATTAACTGTATTAATTCCTTCCACATTTTCCGCCACAACATGGCCGTAAGGGTTCATACAGAACGTACGCACCTGATCACCGTATTGCTTTGTACGATATACCAGCTTAGACTCGTACACCACGTCGGTAATATGCTCGAAAACCACTGCGGGCAGCTCAACACGTACACCAATATCCACCTGATTGTTGATCAATCTGATTCCCAGCGCCTTGCAGCGTTCTGAGAACCATTCCGCACCGGAACGTCCGGGCCCGGCAATCAGCCAAGTTGACGTAAACTCCTCGCCCTTCTCCGTCACAACACGGTACGTATGATCTGCCTCTACCGCAATATCTGTCACTGTGGTATAGAAACGAAACTCTACCCGTTCTTTCATGTCAGTATAAATATTCTGAAGAATGCGCAGATTATTTTCCGTACCCAGATGTTTACAGCGAGCCTGCAGCAGGTGCAGATCATGCTCCAACGCCCGCTTTTCCAATTCCTTTGCGGCCGGGGTCGCGGTGGAATAGACCTTATCGGTTGCGCCATGGGCCACATTGATGCTGTCGACATACTCGATCAGATTCATGACCTCTTTCCCATCCATGAAGTCGGTCAACCAGCCGCCAAAGGCCGTGGTAAAATTGAATTTACCATCGGAAAATGCACCGGCACCACCAAAGCCGCACATGGTACCGCAAACCTTGCACTGAATGCACTCACTGACTTTACCTGCTACAATGGGGCAGGAGCGCGTAAAGATATCGGCACCCTGTTCCAAAATCAGGATCTTTAATTCAGGCCGCAATTTCGCCAGCTCATAACCTGCAAATACACCGGCTTCACCGGCGCCGATAATCACAACGTCATATGAGTAAGACATAATTATACCTCCGTTTTAACTCCATCGAACCGCTATTCTGCCCATCTTAAGGACCGACCAATTGCTTTTTCCCAGCCCTTTAACAAGTTCACGCGAGTATCTTCTTCCATAACTGCTTCAAAGCTTTGTGAAACAGCCCAGTTCTCTACAACTTCATCCTTGTTTGCCCAGTACCCTACTGCCAAACCAGCCAAATAAGCCGCGCCCAATGCTGTCGTTTCCACGCAAACCGGCCGCTGCACCGGTGCCTGAATAATGTCGGATTGGAACTGCATTAAAAAATTATTGACACTGGCTCCGCCATCAACCTTTAGCGCAGCCAGCTTGATTCCAGCATCCTGCTGCATAGCATTCAACACATCGTGGGTTTGATATGCTAACGATTCCAATGTAGCGCGAACCAGGTGGTACTTATTCACACCGCGAGTCAATCCTACAATAGCACCACGGGCATACGCATCCCAGTGAGGTGCTCCAAGTCCGGTAAAGGCTGGAACAACATAACAACCGTTTGTATCCGGCACTTTTGTGGCCATGTACTCAGAATCTGCCGCTGAGTCGATTAGCTTCAGCTCATCCCGCAGCCATTGAATGGCTGCACCAGCCACAAAAATAGATCCTTCTAAGGCGTATTCAACTTTTCCGTCCACGCCCCAGGCAATGGTGGTGATTAGCCCATTATCGCTCAGGACCGGCTTGGTTCCGGTGTTCATTAGCAAAAAGCAACCCGTTCCGTAGGTGTTCTTGACCATACCAGGTTGAAAACAGGTCTGGCCGAACAGGGCTGCCTGCTGATCGCCGGCGGCACCGCCAATCTTGATTGGCGCACCAAAAATGGACGGATCGGTCTCTCCGTACACACAACTAGACGGCTTAACTTCCGGCAACATGGACGCAGGAATTCCCAAACGATCAAGAATCTCCTCGTCCCATTTCAAATCAAAGATATTATAAAGCATGGTACGGGATGCATTTGAGTAGTCGGTCACATGAACTTTACCCTTGGTTAAGTTCCAGATCAGCCAAGTGTCAATGTTTCCAAATAACAAATCGCCGCGTTCTGCTTTTTCACGGGCACCGGGAACATTTTCTAAAATCCAGCGAATTTTTGTCGCCGAAAAATAGGCATCAACAACCACACCACACTTGTTTCGGATCTTCTCTGTCCATCCTTCTGCGACCAACTCATCGCAAAAGTCTGCCGTACGGCGGCACTGCCATACAATAGCATTATACACGGGCTGACCGGTGGCCTTGTCCCACACCACAGTGGTCTCTCGTTGATTGGTGATACCGATGGCCGCAATATCCGTGGCCGTGGCACCGATTTTTAACAAAGCTTCCTGTGCCACGCCCATCTGACTGGCCCAGATTTCCATGGCATCGTGTTCCACCCAACCTGCCTTGGGGAATATTTGGGTAAATTCTTTCTGTGCCACACTGCAAATCTGTCCCTTATGGTCAAACAAAATACAGCGGGAGCTGGTGGTTCCCTGATCCAACGCCATAATATATTTTGCCATATCGGTTCCTCCTCCATCGCTCGACTACACCGTACAACAAACATATTATAGACGCTTTCTCTGCCTTTGCGCAAGAGCTGGGGACAACTTGAAGTAAAAAAACACCCTGTTCACGATGAACAGGGTGTTTTTTTGATGATTACATTACACCAGCTCGATGCTAGCCATCTCAGCTGCGTCGCCGCGACGGGGACCGATGCGAACGATGCGGGTATAACCGCCGTTGCGGGTCTCGTACTTGGGACCGATCTCATCAAACAGCTTCTTTGCCACGTCTTCCTTGGTGATGAAAGCCAGAGCCTGACGATAGGAAGCCAGGTTGTTCTGCTTAGCCAGGGAGATCATCTTCTCAGCCATAGGAGCCACTTCCTTGGCGCGAGTGACGGTGGTCTTGATCTGGCCGTTCTCCAGCAGATAGGTCACCATAGCGCGCATCATGGCCATACGCTGGTCAGTAGTCTTACCAAGCTTACGATTACCGGACATGTTACTCACTCCTTTTTACAGGGGAATTCTCTTAATTCTCGTCGCTGGCCAGGGTCAGGCCCATCATTGCCAGCTTATTGATGACCT
>CAZDXX010000131.1:0-4895 GCA_964509595.1 uncultured Oscillospiraceae bacterium | reverse complement strand
CCAATAGAAATCAAATCATCCTGATCCCGGTCCTGCGTATAATACTTTTTTATGATATGGGCAACCAGGCGCAAATTGTGCTCAATGAGCTTATTTCGGGCCTCCATATCCCCTTGTGCCATCCGTTCCAGGTATTCTTTTTCTTCTTCCGCTTTGAGTGCTCGCGGAAAGGAGCCTCCTCCAGATAAACGCAGTGTAAAAAATGACCCGCTGAGCATCAGTAACAGCCAAGCAGAAAGCATCTTACTGCACCTCCTGCCCAACTTTATGAATTTTCAGCAAGTCCCTATGCATTACCCCATCGCACATTAAATTTTAAAAACGAGTGATAGATTGAGCGCCGCCCGGTCAAACTTTTCTTCATGCTTTGCTCGGACAGCGCTTTTATAATGCTATTTTTTATGGATCACATCGGCTACATGCCTTATAATCCTCTCCAACCGCCGTTTCCCGGTCATCAAAGTACACTCGATTCCGCTCCGCAGGCAAACCGCTGCAATCCGATCGGTGAAACACTTGGGAGTTCTTGTTCCCAATGTAATTGATGTGCTCTGCTCCTTCTGCAGCGGTATCCTCCGCAAGCCAACTGTCTCCGGTGGCGTAGTCAATCTCAACACCGGGCTGTACATTGTACGCAAAAACACAGAAGCAGATTCCTTCCCCTTCATCTTCCACAGAATAACCTTCCAGCAACACACCGCTGGCCAACAGGTTATCTCCCTCAAACACTGGAGTCACACGGTACATAACATGATTGTCGGTTTCCTTCACATAGTCTGCAACCATATTTTCAAAGGGAAGCATACCATCGATATTCAGATACCGGGTCCCTGTAATCAAATTTTTCTCATTTGCGTTTTCGCCCGTCAACTGAAACCCAATTAAATGGCAGCGGTTATACAGGTAATTGCCATCCACTACTCCGTCATAGCGAACCGTTTGCCACCCTGTAGGCTTGACCGAACCGATGGAACCTCGCTCCTCGGTCGGCATCAGATCTTGTCCCACACTCGCCCACACCACACCGCAGCGATTCAATACATCCAATTCATCGAACTCTTCAAAAGATACATCCGTTATCTCATCCTCGCGAAAGAAAGGCGTGTTGTTGTTGACCGCTACATATGCATCTCCACTGTACGCAGGAACGCTACTGTAATCAAATGAAGTTTCCGCCTCCGCGGGCACCGGTGCATGGATATTTGTTTCAAATCTGACACACCCGCTAAGAAAACATATAGCCAAAAGGAGTGCAGCCACCAAGGAGTAAATGCGCGTTTTCACTTCTTATAGACCTCCATTGTGATCACATCGTGAGAATATCCAGGAAATTCTTCCGTTTCAATCAGTTTCCATAAACTGCCATCAAGAACTAAATCAAGACAAACATCCGATGGATAGATACGGTTCCAACGAAATACAATCAACATTTCGATGTTCTTTTCATAAGGCTCCAAAGCTTCATTTTCCACAAAGCAGTATTCACCCTCATTCGCATCTTCCAAAAATGAATCTCCAACCATAGCACAGCAAATACTCTCCGAATCAAACTGTCCGGCAGAATATTGATTCATGCGAAGCACCTTGTCTGCAGTCATACCAATAATGCGCTCTCTCAGACAGCGATCCTGGCTTTGCCTGCGTCCATTGAACATCATTCCGTTTTTATCATCCAGGCAAACAATTACGACCATTCCTTTCGGGCAAAGTGCCCTTCTCACCTTTCTGATCTGTTTTTTCTATCATATCATACTTTCGTCCCGATCACCAGCCAAAAGCGCCCCGTGGATATCCACGAGGCGCTTTTGTCAAGCCATTTTCAATTAGTATGCAACACCCTGCCACATCATGGCCTCAGCGACCTTGATGAAGCCTGCGATGTTAGCGCCGGCTACCAGATTGCCTTCCATGCCGTAATCGGCAGCGGCCTTGGCAGCGTTGGCGTAGATGTTCTTCATGATGCCATGCAGCTTCTCGTCCACTTCCTCGAAGGTCCAGCTCAGACGCATGGAGTTCTGGGTCATCTCCAGACCGGAGGTAGCCACACCGCCGGCGTTGGCAGCCTTTGCGGGGCCGAAGGGGATGCCGGCAGCCTGGAAAGCAGCGACAGCCTCGGGAGTAGAGGGCATATTGGCACCCTCAGCCACATACTTGACACCGTTCTTGATCAGAGCGGCAGCGGACTCGCCGTCCAGCTCGTTCTGGGTTGCGCAGGGCAAAGCGATATCGCAGGGAACGGTCCAGATGCCCTTGCAGCCTTCCACGTAAGTGGCAGTGGGAACATAGTCCAGATAGGTCTTGATACGGGCACGCTTGACTTCCTTGATCTCCTTAATGATCTTGTAGTCGATGCCGTTGGGATCGTAAATATAGCCGTTGGAGTCGCACATAGCGACGACCTTGCCGCCCAACTGGGTAGCCTTCTGGTTGGCGTAAGTAGCCACATTGCCGGAACCGGAGATAACCACGGTCTTGCCCTCGAAAGTATCGCCGGCAGCCAACAGCATCTCGTTGGTAAAGTAGCACAGACCGTAACCGGTAGCTTCGGTACGAGCCAGAGAGCCGCCTGCACCGACCTTCTTGCCGGTCAGCACGCCGCCGTCATAGACATTGCGCAGACGGACATACTGGCCATACATATAGCCGATCTCGCGGGCACCCACGCCGATGTCGCCGGCGGGAACGTCGGTGTCAGCACCGATGTGACGCTGCAATTCGGTCATAAAGGCCTGGCAGAAACGCATAATTTCGTTGTCGCTCCTGCCCTTGGGGTCAAAATCGGAGCCGCCCTTGCCGCCACCCATGGGCAGGCCGGTCAGGGAGTTCTTGAACAGCTGCTCGAAGCCCAGGAACTTCATAATGGACAGGTTGACAGAGGGATGGAAGCGGCAGCCGCCCTTGTAGGGGCCGATGGCAGAGTTGTACTGCACGCGGAAGCCGCGGTTCACATGGGTAACGCCCTTGTCATCCACCCAGGGGACGCGGAACTGAACAACGCGCTCAGGCTCCACAAAGCGCTCGATCAGACCGTGGCTCTCCCATTCAGGATGCTTGTCAACGACCAGATCCAGAGAATCGAAAACTTCGCGCACTGCCTGTAGAAATTCCTTCTCATGGGCATCACGGCGCTCGACTTCGGCGTATACGCGATTGAGATATTCGCTCTTATACATGGGATGTTCCTCCTAAATATTTTAACTCAGTTTGAGTATTGCTCACTGTGCATAATTATAGCGCAGTTAAATCTAAGATACAAGATGGAAAATGAAATTTTGAAATAAAATTTCAGGATTAAAGCGCTAAATCGTGAAAGAAATGTAGAAATGGACGGGAAATCCCGTCCATTTCTATGCTGATTTGAAATTTTATTTCACACCGATATTGCGCAGGAACATGGTGTTCTCCGCGTCGGAGGGAATAAGGTGGCCGGTTCTGGGGCTGACGGTGAATTTCTCCACAGCGGGGCCGTCCATCAGGCAGGAGCGCTTGAACTGCTGGGAGAAGTAACGTTTGCAGTAGGAGGTGATCCAGCGCAGCAGCTCCTCGTCAGTGAATTCGCCGGAGTATGCGGTCTTTGCAAGGCGGAGGGTCTTCTCGGGAGTGAAGCCGCAGATGAGCAGCTTGTGGGTGAAGAAGTCCTGCAAAGAGTAGGAGCCCACAGCGTCCTCAGACTTCTGCTCTATCATATCGTCGTGCACGGGCAGAAGCTCAGGAGTGACAGGGCAGTCCAGAACGTCGTAGAGAGCGGCCTTGAGGACCTTGTCCTCGGTGTTGGCGGCGATGAAGCTGACGTTTGCGCGCACCTGAGTCTTGGTCAGGCCCAGGTTCACGTCGTACATGGAGGTGTGGTCGCCGTTGTAGGTGCACCAGCCGTCCACGAACTCAGAGAGGTCCTCTGTGCCGACCATCAGGCCATTGACCTTGTTGCCGATGTCCATGAGGCACTGGGTACGCTCACGGGCCTGGGCGTTTTCAAAGGCGATGGAGTAGTCGTCATGGGCGTGGCCGATGTCGTCAAAGTGCTGGAGGACGGACTTGGATATATCAACAACGCGGACCTCCGCGCCGCACTGCTCAGCAACGACGATGGCGTTGGACTTGGTGCGGGAGGTGGTGCCGAAGCAGGGCAGGGTGACTGCGATGACGTTGGAGGCGGGCAGGCCCATCTTGCGGACCACCTGGGCGCAGATCATAACTGCCAGAGTGGAGTCAACACCGCCGGAGATACCCACGACGCAGTGGTCAAGGCCTGCGTACTGCATGCGCTTGACAAGGCCGGAGACCTGAATGTCCATAACGCGCTTGCAGTAGTTGGGCAGGTCTGCGGGATCCTCGGGGATGTGGGGGTACTTGTAGTAGCTGCGGGTGAGCTGGGTCTCCTCTTCCTTCTTGCCGAAATAGCAGACCTCGTAGACATCGCCGTCGATGTCGAAGCCGCCGCGGGCGCGGCGCTGGTTCATCAGGAACTCAACGTCGATCTCGCTGACAGCGAGGGAATCTTCACGCTCATCAGAGGCGAGGACCACGCCGTTTTCTGCGATGAGGCAGAGGCCGGAGTAGACATTGTCAGTAGAGCTCTCGCCCTTGCCAGGGGCTGCCAGCACGATGCCGCAGCTCTGGCGCCTGGACTGGTACTTTGCGTTGAGGGTGGCCTCATCGGTGGAGGAGTAGGTGGAGGGGAAGCTTGCCATCTGAACGACGATGGTAGCGCCTGCGATGCAGTGGCCCACGGAAGGGGGCACGATGGCGTCCATGTCGGCGCCCAGCTCAACTGCCACCTTCAGGCCGGGTATGACATTGGACTCGAAGAGTGTCTCAGGGCAGACGGCGACAACATCGCCGTCGATCTCAGTCTCGCACTCGGCGGAGACGATGTTCTGGAAGTGGCTGCCGTC
>CAZDXX010000130.1:0-4899 GCA_964509595.1 uncultured Oscillospiraceae bacterium | reverse complement strand
TTTGAAGAGGTCACGGACCTTGGAGGCACCCATGCCAACGAACATTTCCACAAATTCGGAGCCGGAGATCGAGAAGAATGGTACATTTGCTTCGCCGGCAACAGCCTTTGCCAGCATGGTCTTACCGGTACCCGGAGGGCCTACTAACAGGACGCCCTTTGGCATGGTTGCGCCGATTTCCTTGTACTTGCTGGGATTATGGAGATAATCCACGATTTCAGCAAGGCTCTCTTCCGCTTCGTCCACACCTTCCACATCGGCAAAGCTGATGCCGTCAGAGGATTTCACATAGACCTTGGCGTTGGATTTGCCCATATTGAAGGACATGGCTCCGGTACCACCGCCCGCTTTGTCCATCATCTTCTTGGTCATAAACTGGCCAATTCCGACAAAAACTACAATGGGCAGGATCCACGTCAGCAGGAAGCTGAGCAGCGGAGACATCTCCTCCACGATCTCGGAGGAAAATTCAGCGCCGGAAGCGTAAAGACGCTCCACCAGACCGGGATCATCAATCAGACCGGTTTTATAGACCTGTGTTTTTTCCTCATTCTTGTCCGTAAAGACGATCTGGTTCTCCTGAATATCGACCATGCCGATCTCCTGGTTTTCCGTCATGGACATAAAGGTTCCGTAGTCCACCTCTTTCACCTGCCGCTGTACCAGCCAGGGCACTGCAAGAGAGTTAAAGAGGAAGACAATCAAAAGGACGATGACATAATAGTATATAAGCGGTTTCTTTGGCTTCTTTACTTCATTCATAATTGACCACCCTTTTCGCTTTTATAGCCTATTTTATCCGAACAAAATAAACTGAAACGAAACCCGAAAGGGAAAGAACACAAGATCCTTCCTGTGTTCTTCATAAATTCAAGTCATTACTCTTTCAGTTTCGTCCAAACAAACTCCCGGATATTTTGGGTATCCTCCTCATTGGGACGGTTCTTCGTGAACTCATGGTTCGCAAGAATGATCCGTGCCTGCCTGTTGTCGGGATTATTTCGCAGCGCCGCTTCCACGCTGGCAATTACTTCATCTGGGAAACGTCCAGCGCACAGAACCAAACCATGATATTTGCAGTCATCCGGGATGAAAGGCTTTACCTTTCGTTCAACAGCAAGCCGATATTGTTCCGTGGGCTCCATACCACTTGTCACGAACAAAATGACCTCTTTTCCTTCGGCCAGATCTAGCGTTTCCATGACACTCAGTGGTACGCTGCCGCGGTTAACTCCATAGCCGATGATATATACGTCGGCGTCATCAGAAGCCTCCGTGACGTCCAGATCGGTCAGACTGACTTCTTCTGCCGAAAGCAGTTCCGCAATCTCCTCTGCCAGCATGGCCGTGTTTCCTGAACGGCTGTAGTATGCAATTTCGTATTTCAATCCTAACGCCTCCAGTCTTTATTATTTCGTATTTTGAACCTTATTTCTGCAGCAGATCTGCACGGCGTTATGCAGGCATTCGACCTCAATGTTTCTGTGTCCACTTTCCTTTTCGCCATCCAGTGTCCAATCCAGATCTTCCGGTGCAGTAACCGTCACCCGTTCTGTATTGACAAATGTGATCATACCGCAATTATAGGTTTGCCGCTTCAGTGCCTGTGCACATTCCGACAATTCGGAAATGTCCTTCGGAGCCCGAATCAGCAGCAATTCAAATTTTCCATCGCAAAGATCTACCTGATCTTCAGACAACGTCAAAATTCCGCCAACACTGGTAGAGTTGCTGATCGCACCGAAGATAAATTTGTCTTCCACGGTCGTCCCGTCCGGTAAATCGAAACGCACTTGATGAGACTTCAGCTGCGATAGCTCCTGAATGCCGCTTAAAATATAGGCCGCGTGACCCAGCGCATTTTTAAGCCCCTGAGGTGTGGCGTAGCTCGTTTTGGTAAATGCCCCGAATGAAGCAACATAAGAAAAATACCGCCCTTCAAAACACCCAACATCCAGTTGAATACATTCTCCCTCCACAATATCCCGAGCCGCCTGCAGTATGTCCGAAGACAGGCGAAGACTTGATGCAAAATCATTGGTAGAGCCAGCGGGAATGTAGCCGATCGGCACATCACGCCCACTTTTCAACACGCCGGATATGGTCTCGTTGAATGTTCCGTCTCCGCCGCAGCATACGATGATATCTACTTCGTGGGCATAGTACAGAACCGCCTGCTCACCATCGCCCTGACTGCTCGTTATATGCGTGATCACTGTATATTCGGCGCGGTTAAAGACATCAATGATATCTGCCAGATGCTTTCGCGCTTTTTTCTGTCCTGCACAAGGGTTTACAACCAGCAGCATTTTTTTCATGTAAGCCAACTTCCTTTTTTAAATCGGATTTTTATTATCTTAGTCGAGAATTCTAAACTGAAACAAAACAAGACTTGCCTCACTGTAGCTTTCCGAGACGAACCTTGCTCAAAAATCTATATGACAAGGTGCAGAAACAGAAGGACGAACAGAGGAATCAAACTGCCGCCGATCAACTGCGCTAAGGTGTGCTGCTTCGTTTTCAGGCTGGAAATATACACCGGAATCACGAGCAGAATTCCGATAATCGCAGGAATATAAAGTCTGAAATAAAACAGCAGAAGAATCGGGCCGACAACGCCACAGGCATGACCACTGGCGTGAAGTTTGAACACCTTGTTGAAGACGAGCATAACAATTCCGCACAGCAGGTACTCAAAATAAACCAGCTTCAACATTTCATGAGCGTTGCTGATCAACGCGGTTGCCGCGCCCAGCAGATAACCGGCAGCGGAAAAAATCATTGCCAGAGTGCGCTGCCCTTCCCTGCCGCGGCCTTTAAAACGCGGAATGTACTTCTGCAGCGGGTATGCCAGCAGCGGAAGAACACAGAGGAACACAATTCCTGCAATCAGTTGCCACGCTGAAGCAAAACAGGCCGGATATGCACAGTACAGAATCATCAGCAAAAGTGCTGCAAATACAGGTGGAACGGTCAGCTTGCGGATAACGCGGAATATACTGTTCATTTTTCTTTCTTCCTTCTCGAGTGTTTTGTTTTTCGATCGTCTTTGCGCTTTTCAAAGGTTGTGATCATATCCTTCAAGTGCTCGTTCAAAGGCAGGTCGGAGCGGAACGGCAGGAAAAAGTGATGTTTTTGCTTCGCCTTGTCCTGTACACTGCGAATGTGTGCCTTAATGTTTTCATAGCGGACAACAACATCATTGGAATCCGCAAATTCCTTCAGCTTCACCACAAGCTGCGCGGAATGTGCCACGTCAATGATGAATACGCCGAAAAACAGACCAATCACAAAAGAAAATGCAAGATTTTGAGAAAGCCAGGCAAGCGCATTGAGGATATGCGGATGTATCAGGAAGTAATAGATTGCTACTAGAATCGCCCATGCCAAGGAAAATTTCGGACAAATAATTCCCCGGATATTGCCCCACTCGTTACTGTAGTCCCACAGACGGACTTTGGCGACTTTCAAACACAGGATACCAGTAAAGTATTCAATCACTGTCATAGCAGCCGCTGCCACGAGAAATAAAACAACACGATTCCAAAAAAGGCTCTGAAACAGGGAGTATTTTTCCAGTGATACGATCAAATACATGACGCATAACCCAATGCCGTAAAGAGGCAAGTACGGACCGGTACAGAAACCGGGATTGATCCATTTTCGCTCCGGATTTGATTTTGAGATAAACCGCCTGAAAAAGAGCTCCAATACCCAGCCGGCTACGGAACCCACAAAAAACAGATAGGCCAGAGTTAAAAAAATGCCCATTTTCAGCACTCCAATACGGCAAAGATGGGCAACAGTTACCCGGTTGCCGGAGCTATCTTAACAAAGCTTTCTAAACTGAAAGAAAACAAGACGCGTCCCGATATGCCGCAGCATATCGGGACGCGTCTTGTTTTTCGGCAGATGATTCCTCTTTATGACATTTTGCTCAGTTCTTCCTCTTCCAGAACACGGTACGCAACTTTGCCCACCAGCGTTTTGGGCATGTCCTCCCGGAACTCAATGTCATAGGGCATGGCATACTTTGCGATGTGCTTACTGCAATGCTCCAAAATCGACTGTTTGGTTTCTTCCGTGGGTTCCACACCGGCGGCCAGTTTTACAAAAGCCTTGACTTTCTGCATTTTATAGGCATCAGGAACACCGATCACGCAGCTCATCTGGACATACTCATGAGCATCCAGAATGTTCTCCAGCTGACCGGGATAGACATTATAGCCGGAGGTAATGATCATACGCTTGGCACGGCCCTTGAAATAGACAAAGCCCTGTTCGTCCATCGTACCCAAGTCGCCGGTATACACCCAAGTGAGGCCATCGGTATGGGTCTGGAGCGTCTGAGCCGTCTCCTCGGGATGGTTCATGTATTCCTTCATGACGGTAGGACCGGCCAGCAGGATCTCTCCCTCCTGACCAAAAGGCAGTTCCTTGTCCGTTCCGGGAACAACGATCTTGATATATGTATCCGGGAACGGAAGGCCAATGCTCCCTTCCTTATGCATGTGAACAGGCGTCAGGCAGCAGGCAGTGACGGTTTCCGTAGTGCCGTAGCCTTCCCGAACCTGAATGGCGGCATTGTGGTCGGCCAAGAACTTATCGAACTTTTTCTTCAGTTCCACCGACAGGGAGTCACCGCCGGAGAATACACCCTTCAGACAACTGAGATCAGCGCCGTCCATGGTTTTCAGACGCAGCAGTGCTTCGTACAGCGTGGGCACACCGGCGATAAAGTTGCAGCGGTGCTTTACGATCAGCTTGGCGTAGCTCTCAGGCGTAAAGCGAGGAACCAAAATACAGCGCCCGCCCTGCGTCAGCATGGTATGGATGCACACACCCAAACCAAAACCGTGGAACAGGGGCATAGCTGCCAGCATCTTGTCGCCGGGGCGG
>CAZDXX010000129.1:2963-4952 GCA_964509595.1 uncultured Oscillospiraceae bacterium | reverse complement strand
TTTTATTCCTGTAATCGCACTGGAAGGATTCCATACGCCTCGCCGGCACTGATCCCATGCATCAGCACATGGCCGCCTATCGCAGCTGGAACACAAAGTACAGAATTAAGCCATACACCACGCTGGCAGAGATGCCGTACACCAGCACCGGCCCGGCCACGGTGAACAGCTTTGCGCCGGTGCCGAGAATAAAGCCCTCGCTCTTAAATTCCAGCGCAGGGGACACCATGGCATTGGCAAAACCAGTGATAGGTACGACGGTTCCCGCGCCGGCATGCTTGGCGATGTCATCAAACACGCCGAACCCGGTCAACAGCGCCGCAATCACGATCAGAGTCACTGAGGTGGCGATGGCTGCAGCCGTTTCGGACAAATCGAAGCTCTTATACATGTTTGTCAGGAACTGACCGAGGACACAGATCAGTCCCCCCACCACAAAGGCCCAGATCATATTCTTCCAAACGGGCGAAGGCCTGGACTTTTTCCCTACATATTTTTTATATTCCTCATTGCTCATTTCCATGGCAGTGACCTCCAGAACGTATTGCTTTTATTATATCCCATGTGTTTTGCCTTATCCGCCGCTTGTTTTTCAATTTTGCTTCCTATATAATAAGTAAGTTATTTTTCGTTGGAGTGATTTGCGATGGAGAATTCTTCCTCCAAAACTTTCATTAAAAATTACACATCAGGTCCGGTTCTGCGCTCACTGATCGTGTTTGCCATCCCGCTGTTCCTGTCCAACCTGCTGCAGGCTGTCTACAATTTGGTGGACATGATCGTGGTGGGTCAGGTGGTGGGCGCCGCCGGCCTGTCCGGCATCTCCGTGGGCGGCGACGTACTGGCTTTGCTGACCTTCCTGTCCATGGGCTTCTCCGATGCCAGCCAGGTCATCATCTCCATGTACATCGGCTCCGGTCTGCGGGACAAGCTCTCCCGCTTTATCGGCACCATGTCCACCTTCCTCATCCTGTGTGCCATCGGCATGGCGACCATCTGCCTGATCTTCCGCAGTCAGATCCTGAGCATTATGAACACGCCCCCGGAAGCCTGGGATCAGGCTATGGCTTACTCTACTACCTGCATGTTCGGCCTGATTTTCATTTACGGCTACAACATCGTCAGCTCCATTATGCGTGGATTGGGTGACTCCAAGCGGCCCTTCCTGTTCATCGCTATTGCTGCCGTTCTGAATGTCATTCTGGATCTGATCTTTGTGGTCGGCTTTGGCTGGGAGGCCTTCGGTGCCGCTCTGGCCACCGTCATTGCACAGGCCGTCAGTTTCCTGACCGCGCTGATCTACCTGTGCCGCAACCGTTCCCGCTTTGGCTTCGATCTGGCTGCGCGCAATTTTATCATCGACCGGTCGGAGCTTGCCATTCTGGTCAAGCTGGGCTTCCCCATGGCCTTGCGTCAGGCCTCGGTGCTCATCTCCAAGTTCTTCATCAATTTCTGGATCAACAGCTACGGCGTCACCGTGTCCGCCGTTTCCGGCATCGGATACAAGATGGACGTCATCGGCAATCTGGTGGGCAGTGCCGTCACCACGGCGGGCAGTTCCATGGTGGGTCAGAACATCGGTGCCGCCAAGTACGACCGCGTGAAGCGGATCTTGGGTTCCGCCCTGCTGATCAACGGCCTGTTCTACACCCTGATGATCGCCGTGCTGGCCCTGTTCCCCAACTTCGTATTCGGATGTTTTACCAGCGACGCGAGCGTTCTGGCCGTCTGCATGGAATATCTGCCCTACCTGATCGTCATTTACATTGCCAGCGCCCTGCGCAATTCCATGCACGCCTTTACCTTCGGCTGCGGCAATTCCAAATTTAACTTCACTGCCGCCGTGATGGATGCCTTTGTGGTCCGTATCGGCCTGTCCGTCCTGCTGGGTCTGGTGCTGGGCATGGGGTATCACGGTTTCTGGGCCGGCAGTGCTGCCGCCGGCTTTGTGCCCTTTGTACTGGGTACCATTTATTATCTGTCCGGCAC
>CAZDXX010000129.1:0-2863 GCA_964509595.1 uncultured Oscillospiraceae bacterium | reverse complement strand
TTACTTGTTTTTGCAGTTTATTTCCTTTATACTAGAAGAAACACATTATATTGCAAAGAAGGCTTTACTATGGCACAAGCTCCCGCTCAAAGCAAAAACTTCATCAATGATTTTACAACAGGTCCCATTATGCGCTCGCTGATCGTCTTTGCCTTCCCTCTGTTCCTGTCTAACCTGCTGCAGGCTGTCTACAACATGGTAGATATGGTGGTCGTGGGCCATGTGGTGGGTGAGACAGGCCTGTCCGGCATCACCATCGGCGGCGACATACTATCCATTCTGACCTTTATCTCCATGGGTTTTTCCAGCGCCAGTCAGGTCATTATTTCTCAGTACATCGGTGCCGGTCTGCGAGATCGCCTGTCCCGCTTCATCGGCACCATGGCTTCCTTCCTGATGTCCTGCGCCGTGGTTATGAGTGTTCTGTGCCTGCTCTTGCGCAATCATATTTTGACTTGGCTGAACACTCCTGCCGAATCCTGGGATCAAGCTATGGCCTACGCCGTCACCTGTATGTGCGGTCTGGTGTTCATCTACGGCTATAACATCGTCAGTGCCATTATGCGCGGTATGGGTGACTCCAAGCGTCCCTTCGTATTTATTGCCATTGCCGCTGTGCTCAACCTGATTCTGGACATTATCTTTGTGGCCGGCTTCCACTGGGAAGCCTTTGGCGCTGCCTTTGCCACTGTGATTGCGCAGGCCGTCAGCTTCCTGTCCGCTCTGGCCTATCTTTACAAAAATCGTGCCCGTTTTGGCTTTGACTTCGCTCCTCGCAATTTCCTGATCGACAAGCATGAGCTGATCAACCTTCTCAAACTGGGCGTTCCTTTTGCCATCCGCTCTGCTGCCATTCATTTCTCCAAGATTTTTGTCAACTCCTGGATCAACAGCTACGGTGTCACCGTGTCCGCTGTGACCGGAGTGGGCAGCAAACTGGATTTGATTGGAAACTTGGTTGGCACCGCCGTCACCACTGCCGGCAGTTCCATGGTGGGTCAGAACATCGGTGCCGGCAAATACGACCGTGCCTCCCGCATATTGGGCAGCGCCTTTATCATCAACATCATCGCTTTCTCCGTCATGATCCTTTTGGTTGTCCTTTTCCCCATCCCTTTGTTTGGTCTGTTTACTCAGGATGCCAACGTCCTTACTCTGTGCATGGAGTATGTCCCCATTCTGGTGGTAGCCTATATCGCCGGTGCCCTGCGCGACTCCATGAACGCATTTACCAGTGGCTGCGGCAACTACAAATTTAATTTCGCAGTGGCTATCATCGACGGCATTATCGCGCGTATTGGCCTGTCTCTGCTGTTGGGTCTGAGCGTGGGTCTGGGTTATTTTGGTTTCTGGTTGGGCAGTGCAATCTCGGGCGCGATGCCCTTCGTATTGGGTTCGATATACTATCTGTCCGGTCGCTGGAAGAAATCCCCCACTCTCCTGGTCGATACGGAGTAAGATAATTATGCAGAAAACTTCGTCAAAAAATCTGATCAACGATTTTACCCAAGGCCCGGTTTTACGATCCTTGCTGTCTTTTGCCCTTCCCCTGTTCCTGTCCAATCTGCTGCAGGCAATCTACAATGTGGTGGACATGGTGGTCGTGGGTCGGGTCGTGGGTGAAGCAGGCCTGTCCGGCCTGTCCATCGGCGGCGATATGCTCACCTTCCTGACCTTCATTTCCATGGGTTTCTCCACCGCCAGTCAGACCATCATCTCTCAGTACATCGGCGCCGGCCGCCGGGAGCGTTTATCCCGCTTTATCGGCACCATGACCTCCTTCCTGATGATCTGCGCCGTGGTCATGAGCGTGGTATGCCTGCTCTTGCGCCATCAGATTCTGGCCTGGCTGAATACTCCCGCCGAATCCTGGGATCAGGCTATGGCATATTCCGTTACCTGCATGTTCGGTCTGGTGTTCATCTACGGCTACAACATCGTCAGTGCCATCCTGCGCGGCATGGGTGATTCCAAACGCCCCTTTGTATTCATCTCACTGGCTGCTGTACTCAACCTGCTGCTGGATCTGCTCTTTGTGGTCGTCTTCCGCTGGGAGGCCTTTGGCGCTGCTTTTGCTACCGTTATCGCGCAGGCCGTCAGCTTCCTGACCGCTCTGGTGTATCTCTACCACAAGAGGGATAGCCTTGGTTTTGAAATCGCCCTGCGCCATTTTCGCATTGACCGGACGGAGCTCGGCCCCCTGCTGAAGCTCGGTATCCCCTCTGCCATCAGTTCCGCTTCCATCCAGGTTTCCAAGCTGTTTATCAATTCCTGGATCAACAGCTATGGTGTTACCGTTTCTGCCGTCACCGGCGTGGGCCATAAAGTGGACATCTTCGCCAACCAGACGTGGTTCGCGGTCGCCGGTGCAGGCGGTTCCATGGTGGGTCAGAATATCGGTGCCCAAAAGTATGACCGTGTCAAGCGTATTCTGTGGTCTGCTTTCCTCGTGAACGGAGTCACTCTTGTGGTGTTCTTTACTCTGCTCGCTCTGTTCCCGGAGGCTATATACGGAATTTTCACCAGTGATCCCAACGTACTGCAGGTGTGTATGGAATATCTGCCCGTTTCCCTGCTCAACTTCGTCATCTGCGCTCTGCGCGGCGCTATGAACACCTTTAACTTCGGAAACGGAAATTATAAATTCAACTTTGCAGTTGCCATCTTTGACGGCATCATCGGACGAATCTGCTTCTCCCTGCTGCTGGGTCTTGGCCTGGGTTTGGGCTACTTTGGTTTCTGGCTGGGCAGTGCTCTGGCCGGTACCATGCCCTTCGTGCTGGGCGCGATCTACTATTTGTCCGGCCGTTGGAAGAAAACATCCAGTATACTTTCTGAATAATATAACAAAACGTCCTGTTTG
>CAZDXX010000128.1:0-4995 GCA_964509595.1 uncultured Oscillospiraceae bacterium | reverse complement strand
TTGTCATTTAAATCGCCGTTCGTGATCATACTGGTTGAACACGCTGTAAGGTTCATCTCGTAAGCTTGAGGTCGGGGGGCCGAGTGCTCTAAAAAACGCACATAGGAAACCAAACAGAAGTTTTCCGACAGTGAGAACGCCATTGGTTCTAGTCATTGTCAAGACCTCCTTACATATGACGGGATGGATTACTTCCTTACATAATGCCAGGATGAGTTACTTCTTTTCAGTGGTAGTCGTCTTGGGGTTGGGTTCTACAGTATCAAACACGGACTTTGCGCTGGCGCACAGACCGGCCAGACCCTGAATTTCGCTGGGGATGATGATCTTGGTTGCTTTGCCATCGGCCACGGTCTGGAAAGCTTCCAGTGCCTTGATTTTGATGACGCCATCACCGGGATCGGCCTCGTTAATCAGTTTAATGGCATCGGCAGTGGCCTGCTGGACTTTCAAAATTGCTTCGGCTTCGGCTTCTGCTTTCAGGATAGCGGCCTGCTTAGCGCCCTCGGCCTGCAGAATAGCGGCTTGCTTGGCGGCATCAGCTTTCAAAATAGCGGACTGTTTTTCACCTTCGGCCTGCAGAATGGATTCACGGCGTTCACGCTCGGCCTTCATCTGCTTCTCCATGGCGTCCTGAATTTCGCGAGGAGGAATAATATTCTTCAGTTCCACACGATTGACCTTGATGCCCCAGGGGTCGGTAGCCTCATCCAGAATGGAACGCATTTTGGTGTTGATGTGGTCGCGGCTGGTCAGGGATTCGTCCAACTCCAGATCGCCGATGATGTTACGCAGGGTGGTGGCGGTCAGGTTTTCAATGGCACTCATGGGGTTTTCCACACCGTAGGTATATAGCTTGGGATCGGTGATCTGGAAATAGACCACGGTATCGATTTGCATAGTGACGTTATCTTTGGTGATAACAGGCTGGGGTGCGAAGTCAACGACCTGTTCCTTCAGGGAGACGGTCTTTGCAACACGCTCAATAAAGGGAATCTTTATGTGTAGGCCTACACCCCACACAGTACGAAATGCACCCAGACGCTCAACAACTGAAGCTTTGGATTGCTGGACAACCCGGATGTTGGACGCCAGGATGGCCAAAACGATAACAATAATGGCAACGACAATGATGATGCTGATGATGCTGCTCAGATTTGGCATGAAACTTCCTCCTTTACCTCTTCCACATATACCTTGACGCCCTCAATGCGAAGCACACGAATTAATGTACCGGTGGCAATGGGGGCATCGCTTTCACTTCTTGCACTCCAGGTGATGCCGCCGATGCGTACGGCACCGGTACCCTGAAGATTGTTGATATCCTCGGTGACAACAGCCTCAGTGCCGATGATGCGGTCAGCATTGGTGGGTTCCACCTTGCTGTCGAGATACTTCCGCGCCAATGGGCGGATGGCCATCAGACACAAGGCGCTGATGAGGATGAACAGGACGATCTGCAGCCACAGGGGGCCGCCCAGTAAGGCGCAAATCAAGGCTGCCAGCGAACCGCCGGCAAACCAAACGGAGGTCAGGCCCACTGTGACTGCTTCACCGATGGTGAACAGAATCAGAAGGCCGAACCAGATCAGTTTTAAAATCATTTGATCCGACTCTCCTTTCGCAATCATGGTAGTAAATAGAATAAGCAGCGTGGTCAGAACCAAAGCCAACCCGATGGCAAAAATTTGCTGGTTTTGGGGAGACAGGTTAGTAAAGAAATTGCCGAATGCCTTCTTCAGCTTTTGGCTTTCCAGAGGCTGATTCGTCGCGGGAGATTGGGCATCAGGTTCCGGCGCTTTTTGCGCCAGGGGGACTTCGTCCTGGAATAATTCATTGGGGGTGATCCCATAATGATTGCAGATGTAAATGATTTTCTCAATCTCCGGATAACCCCGAGAAGATTCCCATTTGGACACTGCCTGCCGGGACACTTTCAACTGCTGGGCAAATTCTTCCTGCGTCATGTTACTGCTGCGGCGCAGGGCCTGCAGCCGGTCTCCAAAGGACATTTCGTTTCCTCCCTTCGCAGGTCCAGAATACCCGTTCCCTGCAGTTTTGTCCACCAACTTCAATTTGCATTGGAGCTTAAAAACGGCGCAACTTTAAGTTTCTTTCTTATTGTACCATGTCAAAGACGAGAAAACTACCTGATTTCGGTTACAAAAAAACAGTTAATGATTGCCAATGATTTATTTTTTCGGTATACTGATACATACACTTGTTATTATAATGTATGAAAACGGATTTGGAGCGTTGCAATGGATCGTCTGCAATTTGTTGTGCCCGCACCCTTGGGTGTGGAGAGCATGGTATCTTATGAATTGAAAAAGTTGGGGCTGGCGGAGGTCAAGGCGGAGAACGGCCGCGTTTTGTGCGAAGGTGAGCTGAGGGATATTCCTCGCATCAATCTAAATCTGCGTACCGGTGCCCGTGTACTCATCCTACTTGGCAGTTTTCCTGCACGCTCTTTTGAAGAACTGTTTCAAGGGGTGGAGAGACTGCCTTGGGAGGATTATATCCCCCGAGAGGGCCGTTTTCCGGTAAAAGGGTACTCCTTGAATTCTCAATTGCACGCAGTACCCGCGTGTCAGTCTATTGTAAAAAAAGCGGTGGCCAAACGGTTGGGTCGTGTTTACGGCGTGGAGACGTTGCCTGAGAGCGGTGCCATGTATCAGATTCAGTTTGCCATTATGAAGGATCAGGTAGACCTGATGCTGGACACTTCCGGCGAGAACCTGTACAAGCGTGGTTATCGTGCCCAGGGAGTGATGGCGCCCCTGCGTGAAACATTGGCGGCGGCCATGATCTCCCTGTCCCGCTACCGCGGCAAGGACCCATTTTGCGATCCCTTCTGCGGCTCCGGTACCATTCCCATTGAAGCGGCGTTGATTGCAAAAAATCGTGCCCCCGGTCTAAACCGTTCTTTCTCTGCCCAGAAGTGGCGCTGGCTGGACAGCAAGCTGTGGTTGGAGGCCGCTGACGAGGCTATGGACAACGAGTATAATGGCGAATACGAGATTTGGGGTGGAGACATTGACCCTGCCGCTGTGGAGCTGGCCCGCCACAACGCACAGCTGGCTGAGGTGGATGATATCGTCAAGTTTGAGGTGGCCGATGCCACCCGGTTCCACTGGGGTGGTATTCGTGGCCGCATAGTGACCAATCCGCCTTACGGTGAACGCCTGATGGAAAAGAAGGAAGCGGAGGAACTGTACCGCGCCTTTGGTAAGGCATGGAGCAAGTTTCCCGATGGCTGGCAGTTGTATCTGCTGTCCTCCCACACGGAGTTCGAACGCACCTTCGGATTCATGGCGGACAAGAAACGCAAGCTTTATAATGGTATGATTAAATGTGATCTGTTCTGCTATAATGTAAAAAAATAATTGTGGGAAGGGTGCATTCCTTTGAAGCATCTGTTTATTGTCAATCCCAATGCCGGCAAAAAGCGGGCTGTTGAGAAATTCTGTGCCCAAGTGGGTGAAATATTTCGGGAGAACGAAGCGCAGATCGTATTTACCGAGCGTGCCGGTCATGCGGAGGAGCTTGCCCGCACAGCGGCGCAGTCCGGAGAAGATGTGCGCATCTACGCATGCGGCGGTGACGGTACTTTGAATGAGGTAGTGTGCGGCGCGGCGGGCTACGACAACGTCGCCGTGACCAACGTGCCCCACGGAACGGGCAATGATTTTCTGAAAATCTTCGGAGAAAACTACCGTGATGCCTTCTCCGATTTGGCGGCGCTGGCGGAGGGCCCCCAGGTTCCCTTTGACCTGATCGACTGCAACGGCAAACTGGGCATCGGCGTGGTCTGCTCCGGTGTGGATGCAAGAATCGCCGCCGATGTACATAAATATAAACGTCTGCCCCTAGTGGGAGGCATGGGCGCGTACATTCTGTCCATGATCGAGAATTTTCTGTTCAAATCCATCGCCCGCCCGTCCACCGTTCGGGTGGAGGGACAGACCATGACCGGATCCACCACCGTCATCTGCGTCTGCAACGGGCGCTACTACGGCGGCGGCTTTATGCCCGTGGGAGAGGCTATGCCCGATGACGGGATTTTGGACATTCTGGTGGTGCCCAAGGTGTCGCGGCTGACGTTCCTGCGATTGGTGGGGGCCTACGGCAAGGGCGAGTACCTGCGCTTCCCCAAGTTCATCAAGCATTTCCACGGCACCGGCATCGACTTCGAGTCCCAAGAGGAGATGGTCACCGTGGTGGACGGCGAGGTCATGCGCGACCACGCATTTCGGGTGAAGCTGTCGGAGAAAAAGGTCAATTTCTTCTATCCGGTGTATTTGGACTATAAATCGACGAAAATTAGCACTCCGGCTCATAGTTTGTGAACGAGAAATGAACTTTTTGAAAACAGCCCCCGCTTTTTTCAAAAAAGGGGTTGATTTTTTCGGCAGAAGCGGTTATTATCTTATTCGGGTTAGCACTCGAATAAAAAGAGTGCTAACCACTGAATATGTTAGTACAAAATATCAATATACATGAGGAGGAACTCACTATGAAACTCAAGCCTTTGGCTGATCGCGTCATCATCAAGATGGCTGAAGCAGAGGAAACCACCAAGAGTGGTCTGATCCTGACCGGCTCCGCAAAGGAGAAGCCCGAAGTGGCAGAAGTTATCGCTGTCGGCCCCGGCGGTCTGGTGGACGGCAAGGAAGTTGTCATGAACGTCAAGGTCGGCGATAAGGTTATCTGCAGCAAGTATGCAGGCACCGCTGTTAAGGCAGACAACGGCGAATACACCATCGTGCGTCAGGCTGATATCCTGGCTATCGTCGAAGACTAATCTTAATCTCAATCATAATTTGGAGGAATAACAACAATGGCTAAGTTGATTTGCTATGGCGAGGAAGCTCGCAAGGCTATGGAACGCGGTGTCAACCAGCTGGCTGATACCGTTAAGGTCACCATGGGTCCTAAGGGCCGCAACGTGGTGCTGAGCAAGCAGTTCGGTTCTCCCCTGGTCACCAACGACGG
>CAZDXX010000127.1:0-5045 GCA_964509595.1 uncultured Oscillospiraceae bacterium | reverse complement strand
GCCACAAAATCGCACGAAATATTATATCATGATATAATTCGCCATGTGCCGTCTTGGACGGCACGGCTTAAATCACGGCGCGTCGCCCCAGAGATGCGACATGCGCGAAATAATAGCCGCTTGCGGCTATTATTTTTTATCGTACCAAATTCCATCCTTCGACGCAAGGGCTGAAACCACATTTTTCCGCAGCTTGTCGAAAAACTACCCCTGCAACGGGAAATTTTCAGTGTGCGCGGGGGAGCGCGAGGGGGCAGCCGCCCGCCTCGCGTTAGATCGAATGCCCCGCAACGCCTTGCTGCGTAAGGCTTGCGGCGAGCAAAGCGAGGACTTTTGTGTTGCTACGCAGCACAAAAGTAACGGCATTTTTGCAGACTGTCAAAAGAGTCCGCAGGACTTTTTTGACAGTCTGAAGAAAAGGGCCGCTGTAAAGCGGCCCTTTTCCGGGTTCTCGATGGATTAATAAGCTTCGTTGACCCACTCGATGCCGTCAATGCGCAGGGCAAAGTAGGGGGCGGACTGGTGGTAGGATTCCATGAAGGCGCCGTCAATGACAGCTTCCTCGGAATCGGCCGCAAAGTCGCCGTCGGTATCAATGGCAAAGCAGTTGGTGACCTTCTCACCGCCCACGGTGAAGGTGTCGGTGTCAAAGACCTGAATCTCGCCGGACTTGATCTTCTCGGTCACTTCAGCCAGCTTCTCAGCGGTGCCCTTAGCAGCAATGTTCTCGTTCAGGGTAGTCATAACGACCTCGCCCTCGGCCATGCCGTTGCAGTAGTCAGCGTCAAAGGACTCGCCGTTGACCACGGACTCGATGACATACACAAAGTAGTTGGTCCAGTCGATGCGGGTGCCGATGATGGAAGCCTCGGGAGCCACGCTGATCATATCGTTGTTATAACCGGTGTGGAACACGCCCTTCTGCTGAGCGGTGGTGGCGGGGGTGGTGTTGTCGGAGTGCTGAGAGATCACAACGCAGCCCATATCGCACAGAGCGGCAGCGGCATTGGCCTCTTCAGTAGCGTCAGACCAGGAGCCCACGAACTGCACCTTCATGGTGGCGGAAGGGCAGACGGACTTGGCGCCCAGATAGTAAGCGGTAAAGCCGGAAATAACCTCGGCAAAGGAGTAGGCGCCCACGTAGCCGATAACAGCCTCGTCAGCGGAGATCTCACCATTGTCGATCATTTCCTGCATCTTCAGACCGGCAGCAACACCAGCCACATAACGGCCCTCATAGATGTTGGCGAAGGCGTTGTGGGTGTTGTCCAGATCGTCCTTCCAGCTGCCCTCGTTGGTCATGCCGATGAACTCGATTTCGGGATAATCGGGAGCGATGGTCAGCATGGCGGGCTCGTGTCCATAGGAGTTGTTGAAGATGATCTCGCAGCCTTCCTCAGCCAGTTCCTCGTTAGCCACAGCCACGGGGTCACCTTCGATCAGGTTGTACTTCACGATCCAGTCAACATTGATGCCCTTGTCAGCCAGAACCTCGGTAGCGGCTTCCTTGCCGCGCATGAAGTTGTAGGTGTAGCCCTGGTCATTCTCGTCACCGATGACGATCAGGCCGACCTTGATGGTCTTGCCATCGGTGTCGTTGTTGCCGGCGTCATCGTTAGAGCTGCCGCAAGCGGCCAAGCCCAGCATCATAACGCCGGCCATAAGCAGTGCCAGAATGCGCTTTTTCATTTGATTTCCTCCTAAATAATTCTTTTTTCGTTTTTACACGGCATGATTGCCGGATGTAAACAAATTTTTGCTGCTCTCAGCAGAATTCGATTCCATTCTCCTCGCTCAGCGACTTGACGCGGGCCAGAGATTCCACCCGTACACCCATAGCGCGGATCATATCACCGCCAGGCTGAAATGCCTTTTCCACACAAATACCGGCGCCCACCAGAGTCGCGCCTGCATCCTGAACCAATTTGATCAGGCCTTGCAGAGCCGCTCCATTCGCCAAAAAGTCATCAATGAGCAGCACACGGTCTTCCGCCTTCAGAAATTCCTTGGAAACAATGATATCGTATACTCTTCCATGGGTAAAAGACTCCACTTTGGACGTGTAGACATCACCCGCAATATTTTTCGTCTTGTTCTTCTTCGCAAAAATCACGGGTACGCCAAAATGGCGGGCAGCAATACAGGCAATGCCAATGCCGGATGCCTCGATAGTCAGAATCTTGGTCACATTGCTCTCGCTGAACAAACGCCAAAACTCTTTGCCCAGTTCATCGATCAATTCAATATCCATCTGGTGGTTCAAAAAACTGTCCACCTTCAGTACATCGCTTCCTCGAATCTTGCCATCCTTGCGGATGCGATCTTCCAAAAGCTTCACGTGAAGTCCCCCAAACGAAATATCCGCCCGGTAATTTGCCCGTGCGGAAGTACTTTGTCAAATATGTGGCTCTATTCTACAAGAAATGCGCCGCTTCTTCAAGAGGGAAAATACAAAAAAATCACAAAAAAATCCAGTGTTTCCTTTGTTTTGAATGGTTGTTTTTTTCCCGACGCTGGGCTATAATTCATATTAGAGCATGTACACCAGCCTTTCAAATTTTTGCTATAGGTGTGTGGAGGTTTTTGCATGAGCAATATTTGGCATGATATTTCCCCAAAGAGAATCGCTCCCGAAGACTTTATTGCAGTAATCGAGATTCCCAAGGGCAGCAAAAAGAAATACGAACTGGACAAAGAGACCGGTCTGATTATTCTGGATCGTGTTCTTTATACCTCTACCCATTATCCGGCCAACTACGGTTTTATCCCCCGCACTTATGGCGATGATGGCGACCCCCTGGACGTACTGGTCCTCTGTTCCGAAGCCCTGGACCCCTTGACCATGGTGCGTTGCTACCCCGTCGGTTATATCTCCATGCTGGACGGCGGCAAAAACGACGAAAAAATCATTGCGATCCCCTTCTCCGACCCCACTTACAACGGGTATCAGGATCTGATGGACCTGCCCGGTCATGTTTTTGACGAGATGGCCCATTTCTTCTCCGTTTATAAAGCGCTGGAAGGAAAAGAGGCGGTTGCCGGCGATGTGAACGACCGCAACGCTGCCGTGAATGTCATCAAGGCAGCTATGGATCACTATGTAGAGTGTTTCTGCAAGTAAGCTCACACCTATATAATAAAATCGCTGTTGATGTAGCAACATCAACAGCGATTTTTAGATTCTTTACTCTTCAAACGCCTGCCAGGGCAAGCTGTCTGACAACAGCGTCAGCAAAGGCGAAAAACCTTCCTCTGCACAGACATAGGGCGTATGCAGTCCACCTTTCGCAGGCTTTCTCAGCGGCAACGAAGCCGTGACCTTCAAGCCCTTCCCCTCTTGGCTTTCCACCAAAAGTGCCCCACCGTGGGCGGCGGCGATACAGCGCGCAATCGGCAATCCCAAACGCAAACCTGTACCGGGTTTAGGCAGACTGTCAGGCGATGTTCCATCCATCAAAGCCGTCAACTCAGTCTGGTTCATACCCGGCCCATTGTCCCACACAGCAATCAGCACATTGCTCGCATTGGAGGACAGGCGGATGCCGGCTTCTCCATCTTTCCCCGCCGCCTTGATGGCGTTGGAGAGCAGTTCCAGCAACATAACTTCCAGCAGTTGCTTATCTCCCATAGTTGGCACCATACCGCCGGGTACGCTCATCCGGAGAGTTACCCCGGCGTGTTCTGCCAGCTTTGATGCGCCATAGGTCACTTCCCGGCACAGCTCAGCCAAATCAAGGGCCTGCTCCTGCAGTACTGTAGAATTTTCAGCCTTCACTCGGTCTGCCAATTCCAGATGACGTGCCAACCGCAGCAAACGATAAAAGCTTTGGTTCAACACTGCCAAATGCAGCTTTGCGTCTGCTTCGCCGTTCTCCTCCACCAGAGGAGTCAAAAGTCGAGTAACCATCTGAATATTATTGATCAGTTCCCGCAGTTGAACAGGAAGTGCAGTCAGCGCAGATACAGCGGGCACTTCCACCGGTGGGCGCAAGACCAGCAACAAGCCGTCTTCTGTCCGGGTAACCCCTGCCTGAAACACCTTTCCGGCCAACACGCAGGAAAATATTCCCTCTTCATCCGGCTCCATTGACAGGTTTTCAGGCATTTCTGTGCCGGATGTCCAGGTTGGTTCCAGCGCCGTGGCAGCCTCATTACTGTATTGAATTCTTCCATTTTGTATATAGAAAACCGGCTCAGGAAAATGGTCAAACCACGTCAGTTGCATTTCCCGCGCCTCCTTCCTTATTTAGGGTACCGCATCTGATGCTTTTCTTTAAGGATAGTATACAAAATCTGGTGCCTGGAGGCAAGAAAAATGTCGAAACAAGTCGGAATGAAAACTTCGAAAATTTCTTTGATAATTTTTTGACAATTTTTCGAAAAGGTCTTCCCATTTGCAAAGTTTTCGTATATAATTGGCTCGCATCGTTTTTTAACATAATCTAATAAGGAGTTTTTTCAATGAGCATCAAAGTTGGTATTAATGGTTTTGGCCGCATCGGCCGTCTGGTTTTCCGCGCCGGTATCGGCCGCGAAGACATCGAGTTTGTCGGCATCAATGACCCCTTCATGTCCCCTGACTACATGGCATACATGCTGCGCTACGACACCATGCACGGCCAGTTCGATGGCACCATCGAGTACACCGATGACGCCATCATCGTCAACGGCAAGACCGTCAAGTTCTTCGCTTGCATGGATCCCAAGGACATTCCCTGGGGCGAAGTCGGCGCTGACTACGTTGTAGAGTCCACCGGCGTGTTCACCACCACCGAGAAAGCTTCCGCTCACTTGGCTGCAGGTGCCAAGAAGGTTGTCATCTCCGCTCCTTCCGCAGACGCTCCCATGTTCGTTATGGGCGTCAACAACACATCCTATGACAAGAGCATGAACGTGGTGTCCAACGCTTCCTGCACCACCAACTGCCTGGCTCCCATCGCCAAGGTCCTGCACGACAACTGGGGCATCACCGATGGTCTGATGACCACCGTCCACTCCACCACCGCCACCCAGAAGACCGTTGACGGCCCCTCCAAGAAGGACTG
>CAZDXX010000126.1:0-5095 GCA_964509595.1 uncultured Oscillospiraceae bacterium | reverse complement strand
GATCTTAGGCATCATCAGGTCTAAAATGATCAGGTCAAAGTTGCCGCTTCTGGCCTTTTCGACCGCTTCTTCTCCGTCATATCCAACATCCACCTGGTATCCTTCATTTTCCAAATTAAACTTGATTCCTTTTACCAGGACTTTTTCGTCATCAACTACTAATATCTTTGGCATAAATGTCTCCTAACTGACCGTAATGTAATCTATGATCTCTTCCAGCGTGCCCTCTCCGATTCCGGACACACGCAAAATATCCTCCGGGATACGAAACTCGCCATATTCCTCCCGATTCGCTATGATCTGCTCCGCGCGGACCCGACCGATACCGGGCAAACTCTGCAGCTGATCCACATTGGCGGTATTGATATTTACCGGTTCGATCGATGTGGGTGTGTACGCCGCACCGGCCGCCACCTCCTGAGTCCACAGAGTCTGTGTACTGACATTGTATGGTTCCCCTCTGCTCTGTCCCAGGAAATAGCCGATGGTCAGCATCAGAAAAGCAGCAGTCAACGCCAAAATTCCCTTTTCCAACGCAGAAATCTTCACAAAATCGTCAGCTCCTCCCGGTTGCACCTTCGTGCATAATTTGTTATAATAATAGAATAAAATCCGTAGTTCATAGCAACCGAAATCAATCCATTGAAAATTATATCATACTTCTCGGGAGTTTCATATGAAAAAATACCGTTTTCTCTCATTGTTTTTAATTTTAACCGTGCTGCTGCCCTGTTTCTCCACTGCTATGGCACTGGAGGATCCGGCACCGGAGTGTACGGCCGCGCTGGTCGTGGACGCTACTTATGATGAGGTCCTGTACGAAATGAGCGCGCACGAAAAACGCTACCCCGCCAGCCTGACAAAGATCATGACCGCTCTGTTGACGCTGGAGGCCGTGGACCGCGGTGAATTGGCCCTGGACCAAATGATCACCGCTCCGGAAGGAATCCACAGCGGTCTGTCCTCTGACGGCTCCACACAGAACATCAAAAGCGGTGAAGAAATGTCCCTGCTGGATCTGTTGTACTGCATTCTGCTGCCCTCCGCCAACGAGGCCTGCAATGTGGTTGCCTATGCCGTTTCGGGCAGCATCGAAGATTTTGTAGCCTTGATGAACGAGCGAGCTGCCGAGCTGGGCATGACGGGTACTCATTACGTCAACACACACGGCCTGCATGATGATAACCACTATACGACTGCCTGGGACGTCTACCTCGTATCTCTGGAGGCTATGAAAAATGAAACCTTCCGGGAGATCGTCGCCGCCGAAGAGTACTTTGTCCCCCCCACCAATGTCAGTGAGCAGCGCCATTTCTACAATACCAATGCGCTGCTCTCCAACCTGAAGTACCGTGGCTACGTTTATCAGCCTGCCATCGGCATCAAAACCGGTTCTACCGGTGAAGCCGGCTACTGTCTGTCCTCTGCCGCAGAGAAAGATGGCCGCACTTTGTACTGCGTGGTATTGGGCGCCCAGCTGGTCAAGCAGGCAGACGAATCCTACAAACGCATGAATTACTCCGAATCCAGCCGTCTGCTGGAATGGGGCTATGACAATTTCAGCTACCGCACCATTCTGGAGACTTCCGATCCTCTGGCCCAGGTGGAGGTCACCCTGTCCGACACGGATCACGTGCTGGTCCGCACAGAGGGCAGCCTGTCCGCCCTTCTGCCCAATGACTTGGATATATCGGACTTTGAGCAGACCATAGAACTTTATTCCGATAGCATCGAGGCTCCGGTGTCTGAAGGTCAGGTCCTCGGCCAGATCAATCTTTCCCTTGATGGTGAAGATTACGGTTCCCTGTCTCTTGTGGCTCTGAACGATGTGGAGCGCTCCGACCTGCTCTACTACATTGATCGGGCAGAAAAGTTCATCTCCCAGACCTGGGTCAAAGTTGCTGCCATTGCATTTGTCCTCTTTATCATCCTTTTGATCATCATAATCAGCTCACGCAGGAAACGCAGACGCCGCCGCAGCCGTTCTTATTCCAGCAGCTACGGTGGTTACAGCGGACGCAGACGCCGCAGATAGCTTTTACGAAAAAATCGCTGCAGAACTCACGAAAATGAGTTTCTGCAGCGATTTTTTTCGTCTTCAGTTTGCTTCCTGCAGCTTGCGCAGTGCCTGTGCCAGCTGGTCAGGACAAGAAGTTGCCTTCATACCGCAGCGGATACCCTCCATGCGGGAAATGGCATCCTCTACCTTCATACCCTTCAGCAGACTCACGACACCCTTCAGGTTGCCGTCACAGCCGCCCACGACCTGAACGTGGGTGATAACGCCGTCCTCGGCCTCCACCGTCATCTGGCGGGAGCAGACACCTCGAGGCGTATAAGTGATCTTCATTGTTGGTTTCCTCCCGTATTTTGTCTTTTTCTTATTATAGCGAGGGAAACCGCTTGATGCAAGTGGCAATCACCGAAAGATCCTTGCTTTGCAGCCTTACTTCGCCTGCTTCTGCTCCAGGAATATCCGATCCGAGATCATGGCGATGAACTCACTGTTCGTGGGCTTGCCCTTGGCGTTACTGACCGTGTACCCGAAGTACTTCTGCAGAGTTTCCAGATCGCCCCGATCCCAGGCCACCTCGATGGCGTGACGGATGGCTCGCTCCACGCGGGATGCAGTGGTGCTGAACTTATGAGCCACTGCAGGATAAAGTACTTTGGTCACAGCGTTGATGGCATCCATATCGTTGACAGTATAGATGATCGCCTCACGCAGATACTGATAACCTTTGATATGAGCCGGTACACCGATCTCATGAATGATGGCGGTGACTTCCCGCTCGAGATCGTGAGAGCCTGCCCCTTCTTCCTCGTCGTCGCCTTCCACGCCGGTCTCCAGAAGGGCGCGCAAACGCTCGAACAATGTTTCCGTCCGGCAGGGCTTGCTCATCAAATAATCCGCGCCGTACTCAGCAGCTTTTCCGACAATACCGCTTCGAACATAACTGGAAAGAACAAGAATCTTTGGCGGATGGTCCAGCGCATGCAGGGCCCGCACAACTTCCAGCCCATCGATTCCATCAAGGACCATATCCATTACAACTGCATCCGGAAGCAGCTGCCGGGCAAGCCGAACCAGTTCCTGACCATCCGCAGTCTCCGCAATAACGGTAAAGTCCGGTTCGCGGTTTGCGGCATCAATTATAATACGGCGGAACTCTCCACCTGCATCCGCAATCAAAATTCTTTTCTTGGTTTCCATCTGACAAAACTCCTTCCAGCGGTTTCGTGTATCCATATTTTTCCAGCTATTGGCAAAATGTGTGACCGATATTGATAAATTACCATATTTAAGCAAAGGATTCAATAGTTTTTGGAAAAAATTGTATGTAAAATTCCTTGGTTTTTCGACATTTTGCGACACCTCTAAATGGAAGTGTCTTCCATTTCATTGGCACATTTGACATAAATATTGTTTAGGAAACGGAGCTTCTTACGCATCTGAAAAACGAGTGCAAAGCGAAACCGTGATCGCTTTGCACTCGTTCTGTTTTACTGGTTTTTCATATGGGCCGCACTGCCATCGGAGTGAACTGTGATATCCTCCTCCAAGATCAAGTTATCCGCTTTATCATACAAGCGAACCGTTGCCGGAAAGCCGTCGGCAAACCCGGCACCACTTTCAAACATTTTTCCAAGATTGACAATCGATGTTGCATCCACTTCAAATTGTAGCTGATCATCCGAAACTGCCTTCAGTTCAAAAAGGAAGTATCCACCACTCTCACGCCGCGCTTCAATGTTCCATGTAGAGTCACCGAGCCCATAATTGTTCGCATTCAAATACAGATCCAATTCCGCTCGTACCGCTTTGGGACAATCATCAAACAGGATAACCGGAAGTGCAGCACCATCGTAAAATCTATGCACAAAGTAACAAGGTGCCGCCATAACCGTTACGAACTCACCCTTTTCCCGATAAATCATGGTACCTTCCAGAGTGCTCTGCCGCCGCTTCCCGAACAGGCTGAAATTGCCATCGTTATAACAGTAGAGAATCACTCCATTGTCCGTTTCTGCCAGAAGGAGCCGGTCATATCCAATGCTTTCCTCCACTGATACGGTACCCAGAATATTTCCCGGACCGATCAGATTACGCTCCTCTTCGCGGCGAAATGCCTGAAGCAGGTTCGCATCCGGCGAACCGTTGAGAACATAAATCAGAGCCAACAGCACCGCTGCCAGAAGCAGGTTTCCGAGAATCCGCACCGGACGGGAGCGGCGGTTTTTGAACTCGATCCACCAATCCCACTCCCATTTCCAAACGGTTCCCCACTTTGTCTTCTCCCACTTGATCATGTGTCCTCACCTCCCGTCAGGTCGATGCGAAGGCACACATCGCGGCCATCCCGATCGTAACGGAGTTCGATCCACTCGGCATCCTGCGATACATAGTTGTTGGCCCAAAGATGCCATGTATACGTAAATGCCCCGGTCCTGTACCAGTTTCCACGAAGGGTCGGTTCGTCGAGCCGAAGGTATTCGTTTCCGGAGTAATAATAGTTGCCTAAGCTGTCCACGGCGTGCAGCCAACAGGGCACATTAGTACGGCCTGCCCATGGCTTGAAATTGGTCACAGTCATGAGAACGCTAAAGCGGCTGCTTTCCTCACGGCTCCCATACGCATTGAGTTGGGTCCCCTCCCAATAGGCCACCTTTTGCACGGTAAACTGATAGCCGTCCGAGGAATCGCTGACCCTGGGCTCGGAATAGAATACCCGGTCACTGCTTGCCGTCTCGTTTTCGTAGTGGACAGCTTCAAAGGGGTTGTAGCCTGTAAATCTCATGTCATCGCTGGCCACCTCAACGTCCAAGTTAAATGCCGCCATGAGCAGCCAGACAAAGGCGATGGTCAAAAGGACCCGCACCACCCAAACGGTTCCCTTCCAGACCCAGCCCAGATAAGGTTTGTGAATCTGCCGCAGGAGCAGGCCGGTTTCCTGAGGCTTACCCATCTCCTGCACGGCACGCCGCTCGGCCTCCGCCTGCGGCATACCGTGCTCCATAAAATCATCCACCTTGTCCTGCAGATGTTCCAGCAGCTCTTGTTCCACTGCCGGACGATCGGGCGGAAAGCGTATAT
>CAZDXX010000125.1:0-5111 GCA_964509595.1 uncultured Oscillospiraceae bacterium | reverse complement strand
CCAGTAAGCGCTCCACCAAAACGCGGGTCTTACCGGAACCGGCAGCTGCAGATACCAGTAATGCACCGCCACGATCTTCCACTACAGCGCGTTGTTCTTTTGTTAACGGAAATGGCATTGGTCATCACCTCGCTTCCTGTTCTTTCTCAAGTTCTTCCCAGAACTCCTGCGCTTTCACCGGTTTTTGCCAGACTTTCCGATCTCCAAAGCACTCCTCAAAATGACATGCATCCGCATATTCGCACCAGCGGCAGGCGTTGGAATCCGAAGAGCGCCAATACGGATCGGCATCAATGTTTCCGGCCGCTAATTCAGCAGCGATTTCCTCCAGCGTTTCCATCACTTTACGCGAAAGCTGTCTCATCTGTTCCGTTTTTACCAGGTAGTCACTCTTCAGAGCTCCCGACTTATCCTTTTTTAGCGGCAGGAATTTAGGACTGTCTTCTCCCCAATCCTCCATGGCGTGGAGTACTTCTTCGTCATCTAATACGAGACCTTCCCGGCGCAAGGCTTCACGGGCAGTCTTCCGACAGGCTTCTTCTGTGATGCCGCGTGTGCCGTTGATCAAAACATCCTTGGCATGAACGTACAGAACACCTGCACTTTCTACCGCTTTCCCTTGCAAGCCTTGCTGCTCCAATGCAAACAAATAGAGCAGCATTTGCAAAGAAAGCCCATTTTGAATGTCTGTAAAGTCAAAAGACTTTTTACCTGTTTTGTAGTCAACAACACGCAGATAAAGCTTCCCATTGTGTTCCCAGCCATCCGCACGATCAACAAAACCGGTTACGCTAACCGTTAAACCATCCTTGCTGACCTCGATAGGCGGCAACTGTTGTCCCCGTCCAAAGCCGAGTTCAAAGGCAATCGGTCGAAACCGGGACACCTGCAGCTCTTCCACAGCGTTCTCTACCACGAGAGCTACCGTATGCTTCAGTCTCTCAAACAGGTAGCGAAACCGCGGAGTCTCCTCTGTCATGCCTCCCAGCTCTTCGTTTACATATTTTGTCACCGCTTCGTCCGTCAGGGTCTTGACATCCCGTCCATCTCCGTCCGTCACGGCACCCAGTACGTGTTCCAAAACATAGTGGACAAACGTGCCGTATTCAGGCGCATGGAAACCCGCGGCCTGCCGAGCTTTGGCTTTCAACCCGAACCGCAAAAAGTAGGCAAAATGGCACGAACGGCAGGCATCCATGCGAGTTGCCGACATGGGCACCTTGGTACCATACAGTCCTTCTACCGCAGAACGAGACAACGCTCCACGGCGCAGAGCTGCAGCCTGGTTGATGCGCTCTATCCGCTTTTCCTGCCCATCCAGGCGCTTCAACGCCTCTGCAGCAAGCGAGTTCTGCCCCGCCATTTCCATTGCAGGCCCAACAGCGCAAAGCCGAAACGAATCATTCAAATCCCCTTCTTCCATGCGTTTCATCTGGGGATACAGCAAACGCAAACGTTCAATCAAGAAGGAAGGTCGGCGCTCTTCACCGGGTTTTTCACCGGAACGAGGCCATGTCACCAACAATTTTTCCGCCGGTATTGCACAAGTTGTATAAACAAGGGTCATTTCCCGGGAAAGGCGGTCAACCAAACAAGGTGCCAACTCCAATCCCTGTTCCGCCAACACTTCTCTCTCGGCATCTGTCAACAAGCCAGGCGCCGGAGCTACAGACGGAATACTGCCATCATCCGCGCCAAGCAAAATCAGCATTTTTGTTCTCTTGTGAGTCAAACGGTTTGCATCACCCGCTGTCACACGATCCAAAGAAACCGGAATGGTCCCCACATCATACTGACTGAGCACAAGCTTAAACAGGCTTGCAAACTCCTCTAAATCCAGTTCCGTTTCTGCAAGCAGCAAGGCGCACTGCTCCAACGCTCCGGTCAGAATCTCCCACAGTTGGCGGTACTCATCCGCAAGCTTGCGCTCTCCCATTTTCTCCAGCTCATCCGCCCGCACATTCAAGCGCTCCGGCAGGAGGATGTCCTCCAAAAAATTGTATAACGCCAATGCAAAGCCACGCCCGGTTTTATCCTTGTTCTTGCGCAAACATTCCAGTGGTTCCACCACTTTGCGGCGAGTCGCATTGAGTGCCGCCAATGCAGCGGTATCCTCTTCAGAAAACTGCAAACCATACCCGCCCGGATGCATAGTCCAATCAGCCTTTTGCGTCCAGCGTGATCCCCTCAATTCCCAAGTAATCGCGTAATTCTCCAAGAGATCCCGTTCCTCATCGGACAAATCAGTCAAACCAGTCTTCAAGTAGCGAAACAAATCCTCGCTCTGATATCCACCGGACACGGTATCCAACGCAGCAGTAATCAACGTTAAAACGGGCTTTTCCAAAATATCCGTCACTGTACTCAGGAAAACAGGAACTCCGTACAGAGCAAATACGTTTTCCACATGGTCTGCATACGTCTCAAAATTTCGGGCAGCCACAGCAATATCCCGAAAACGCCAACCGTTTTCCCTCACCATGTTCAAAATGGTTGCAGCGGCATATTCCACCTCAGAGCGTGGACTATCAGCAGCAAAAACGGCAATTTCAGGGCACACGTCTTCCCACACGGTTTCCGTTTGCGCAAAAAGGTTTTCCTCCAGATGCAGCAGTGCAGGAGCACGCCCTCCCGTTTCGTGGAGTATTTCAACGTTGACCTTTTCCCCCGCCTCTTTGGCAAGCCGCATCAACACATGTGCTGTGTGTCGGGCAGGTGCAAAAATGTCATCCTTCTCACCGTTCAAATCATCACAAGTCAGCGCTACGGTCAAAGAATTTCCCTGTTCCAAAATCCGCCGAAGCACCAGAATCTCTTGCGGTGTAAAATCTGTAAAGGAATCTACCCACACACTGCAGCCAGATGGCCAACCACCTTCCACGATTCCCTCTGCAAGTCGAGTCAGGCGATCACGGGGATCCGCTGCAATGCGTGCGGTCATCGCATCATAGGCTCCAAAAATCAAACCCAAGTCACGAAGCTTATCTCCTTCCAGACCGCCCAACATCTCTGCCGCGTCCAAAAGCTGTTCCGGGCTAACTCGGTAACTTTTACACTCATCCGCTGTGGCAATCAAGCCGCTCAGAAACGAACTCTTACGAGATGGGTTGCGGTAAACACTCAGCCGCTCCCCCACTTCTTTCACTGCAGCACGCATAAGCAGCAGCCGCCCACCGGAATCCAAGCACGGCGCAGCTCCACCGCCCACACGGTCACACACTCTGCTATACATACGGGTGAAGGAAAGCACTTCCGCGCGATTGGCGCATACATTTCCCAATACCTTGCACAGAGTTCGCTCGGCATCATGCGAATACTGTTCAGGCACAATAAGCAACTGAGGGCGCCCCTGTGCATCTTCTCCCAAACGCTTTAGTATTTCTCTTGTTTTTCCAGTCCCGGCCCGACCGAGCAGCAAAGTCAGCAAGTTAGTCACCCCCTGTTATTTATATCGACTTTCGTCTTCCTCTGCGCCGCTTGCGATGCAGAGAAAATGGTTTGCAGACATAGCGTTCGCTTTTCGTTGCGGTATAAAATTCCCGCTTTAGTTTTGGTGTAATGGTGGGAACAGTCAATCTGCCGCGCCACATTCCATTTTCCTGTACGGAAACAGTCAGACGACAAACAAACCACCCGTGTTCCGGGCAGCAAAAATCAGCATAGTATTGCTGAACAACATGATAATACCATGCACTGATACTGATTCTCCTGCCGCAGTGGGGGCAAAATACCTTTCGACTATCACGGGCATTCAGCACAGCATCAAGCGAAGGAAATGGACCAACTCTACGGCGAAGCTGAAGCGAATATTTACTTGTGGAAAGTCTCTGAATCCTTCGCGGTTGTGCACACAAGCACAATCCGTTCTCAGGCAGCCATTCTCCTATGACTGCCGTATACACGGCATCATTCAATGCGTTATGGCAATCCAGACAATCCGGTATACCACAGTATTCTACCGCTCGATACAAGGCAATCTTCTGCTTAGTGCCCAGCATAGCGGAGAACGATTCCTGAATATCATAAACCTCATTCAACTCAGGCTCCGGAAGTTTCCAATATACGCAATTGCGGCGCAGCACTTCTAAGTCACTGTTGCCCCAAGTTGCAAAAAGCCGCTCATCCCCGCACCAGTCCCAAAAAGCTGAAATGGCTGTTGGAAAGTCCCACTGCGATTGCTCAAACTGCGCCATATCAAGCACTTCGCGTGCCATGACGCCAAGTTCCTGATGCACACTGGGACAAATCGAAACGTTAAATACCCCTGTGATTTTTCCGCCCAAACGTTCCAATCGGACCGCACCAATCTGCAGAATCTCATCCAGGGGTGTGTCATCGCAACCATGATTCCATTCAATATCAAATACAATCATCTTAGGCTCCATTGCACATCTAATTTTTCATATTTGAAGATACCACGGCAGGCCCCAACCTGTCAACGAAGGACACTGACCATTTGGGCCATGTGTAATCAAAAAAATTGCAGACAGGAATCCATCATTCACAACAAAAGGGTCCGAGGACAAACCTCGAACCCTTTGATTTAAGCAAAGATTATACGCCGCTGACAGAGTAGTTGGGAGCTTCCTTGGTAATGTGGATGTCGTGGGGATGACTCTCACGCAGGCCGGCAGCAGTAATCTGCACAAACTGAGCTTTCTCACGCAGCTCATCCACCGTATGGCAGCCGCAGTAGCCCATGCCGGAACGCAGACCGCCCATCATCTGGTAGATCGTCTCGCCGACAGGTCCCTTGTAAGGCACACGGCCTTCGACACCCTCAGGAACCAGCTTCTTGTTGTTGGTCTGGAAGTAACGGTCCTTGGAGCCGCAAGCCATAGCACCCAGGGAACCCATGCCACGGTAGACCTTAAACTGACGACCCTGGAAGATCTCAGTATCACCGGGAGACTCTTCGCAACCAGCCAGCAGGGAACCCAACATGACCACGTTGCCGCCGGCAGCCAGAGCCTTGGCGATGTCGCCGGAGTACTTGATACCACCGTCAGCGATAATGGGAATACCATATTCTGCAGCCACCTGGGCAGCGTCATAAACAGCGGTGATCTGAGGCACACCGATACCGGCGACCACACGGGTGGTGCAGATGG
>CAZDXX010000124.1:0-5135 GCA_964509595.1 uncultured Oscillospiraceae bacterium | reverse complement strand
GAAGGCTTTGGGTGAGCATAACATCACCATCGACTGCGATGTGCTGCAGGGCGACGGCGGTACCCGTACCGCCTCTGTGACCGGCGGTTTTGTAGCTCTGGCTCTGGCCTGCCGCAAGCTGATGGAGGAGGGCAAAATTGAAAAAATGCCTCTGAACGGCTATGTAGCTGCCGTGTCCGCCGGTATCGTCAACGATGAAGTCTTGCTGGATTTGTGCTACGAAGAGGATTCCAGTGCCATGGTGGACTTGAACTGTGTCATGAACGACAAGGGCGAGTTGATCGAGCTGCAGGGCACCGGCGAAGGCCGTGCTTTCACCATTGAGGAACAGCGCGCTCTGGTGGATATCTGTCAGAAGGGGATTTCCGAACTGCATAAACTGCAGTATGAAATCATCGGGGAGCTGTAAGTATGAGATTGGTACTTGCAAGTAAAAATAAGAAGAAGCTGGTGGAGATGCAGGAAATCCTGTCCGCCCTTGGGGTGGAAGTGGTTCTGCAGTCCGAAGTTGGCGTGGATGTGGACGTGGAAGAGACCGGTACCACTTTCGCCGAGAACGCCGCGCTGAAAGCCCGCGCCGTGTGCAAGGCTTCCGGCTTGCCTGCCATCGCTGACGATTCCGGCCTTTGTGTGGACGCACTCAATGGAGCACCCGGTGTGTATTCCGCCCGTTACGGCGGAGAGGGATTGGATGATGTGGGCCGCTATAAGCTGCTGTTGGAAAATATGCGCGGTATGCTGGACCGCCGCTGCGGCTTTGTCTCCGCCATCTGCTGTGCATTTCCAAACGGAGATGAGATTACCGCACAGGGTGAATGCCGCGGTACGCTGGCTTACGCGCCCAAGGGCGATAACGGCTTTGGCTACGACCCGATCTTCTTTGTGCCCGAAAAAAAGAAGACGTTTGCGCAGTTGACTGCGGAGGAAAAGAACGAGATTTCCCACCGTGGAAAAGCACTGTGTGCATTTAAAGAAAAACTGGAATACTATCTGTCAAAGGAGTAAGCGTATGGAATTGACAAGCAAGCAGCGTGCACAGTTGCGCGGACTGGCGAATAATATCGATACCATTTTGCATGTGGGTAAGGATGGTATCGGTGATAATCTGGTCAAGCAGGCGGATGATGCACTGGAAGCCCGCGAACTGATCAAGGGCAAGGTGCTGGAGAACTCCATGCTCACCAGCCGTGAAGCGGCGGAAGAGCTGGCTAAACTTACCCGTTCCGATGTGGTGCAGGTCATCGGAACAAAATTTGTTTTGTATCGTCCAAGTCATAAGAAGGATAAAACTGACAAGATTGTCCTGGTGAAGGATAATAAGAAGAACAAGTAAGCTTATTTGGGAACAGGGAAGGGGGGAAACCCTTGAAAATCGGAATTTACGGGGGAACCTTCGACCCACCGCATCTGGGACATATGGAAGCTGCCCGGGCATCTATCGCTGTGTTGGGGTTGGATAAATTGATTTTTATTCCGGCCAAGCAGCCGCCGCACAAGCAGCTTTCGCCCGACAGCGCATCACCGGAGCAGCGTTTGGACATGACAAGGTTAATGGCTGACGGTTTGCTGTTGCCCGGTGTGATTGAGGTGTCAGATCTGGAACTGAAGAGGGAAGGGAAGAGTTATACTTCGGATACACTGAGGGAACTGAAGATTCGGTTTCCGAACGATGAACTATGGCTGCTGATGGGGACGGATATGTTCCTGTCTCTTCAGAACTGGCACGAAGCAGGTCAAATTATGCAAATGGCTGGAATTGCAGCTTTTGCGCGTATGGAATCAGACTGTGACGAAATGCTTCAAATCCAGGGAAAGTATCTCGGTGAAACCTATGGTGCCCGAGTGACCATTGTCCAGTTGCCCGAGATCCACGAGGTGTCTTCCACTCAGGTGCGCCAGCGGGGCAGTGGGAAAGGACTGTGGCCGCCGGTGTGGGGGTATATTTTGCGTCAGGGTCTCTACGGAGTATCTTCGGATATGAAGGAACTTGACGACGCGGATTTGCGGGCAGTGTCTTATTCCATGATTCGAGCCAAGCGAATCGCCCATGTACAGGGGTGTGAAGAAGAAGCGGTACGTCTGGCTCAGTGCTGGGGTGCCAATGAGCAGCATGCCCGGCGGGCAGCTATTTTGCATGACTGCACGAAGTATCTAAAACTGGATGAGCAACTGTCCATTTGCGAGCAGTATCATGTGGAACTGGACGACATGGAGCGTAGCGCGGTCAAATTGCTGCACTCTAAAACAGGTGCTGCGCTTGCCAAATACGTATTTGGTGAATGCGAAGAGGTGTGCCAGGCGATTTGCTGGCACACTACTGGTAAGGCGGATATGACGCTGTTGGAAAAAATTTTGTACATTGCTGATTACATGGAGCCTACCCGTGATTTTGACGGAGTAGAGAATCTGCGTGATCTTGTTTATGTAGATTTGGATGCCGCAGTGCTGTTGGGCGCTGAAATGAGCATCGAAGAAATGACCGGTTACGGAAATCCTATCCACCCCAATACCCTTGCGGCGCGGGATTTTCTGAAAGGAATTGACTCATGAGCGTGCTGAAAAAGAAAAAAGGCGGGGCACGACTTCAAAAAGAAGAAGCGAAACCCCGCACCCGAAAAGAGAAAATCAGACTGATCGTGATTCTAGTGCTGGTTATCCTGCTGGCTTTGCTGGTAGTTCTATTTGCTGTGTATCGCTCTTGGGCGAAAGCACCTGAGCTCCCATCCACAGCAAAGCCTACACCTTCTGTGTCGTTGGACGGAGAAGAGGAGTCTGTGGGGAATAACACGGCGGAAGATACCCAGAGCGATCTGAGTGTAGATCCGGAACTGCAGGGGGGCGACCGCAAGGAGGATTTTTATACCTTCTTGGTGGTAGGCCGTGATACCGGCGGCGGCGGGAATACCGATACCATCTTGCTGGCGGCCTATGACGTGGCGAACCAGGAACTGAATGTCATGAGTATTCCTCGAGATACCATGGTGAACGTTCCTTGGGACATCAAACGTATCAATTCCGTCTACAATATGTACGGCGGTGGAGACGAGGGAATCCAGGCGCTTTACAAGGAAGTCAGCCAGTTGGTCGGCTTTGTGCCCGATTTTGAAGTTGTGGTGGAATGGAATGCCGTGGGGGAACTGGTGAAAGCCATTGGCGGTGTGTGGTTCGATGTGCCCCGTAACATGAACTACGATGATCCTACCCAGAACCTGCACATCCATATTAACAAGGGCTATCAGTTGTTGGATGGAGAAATGGCCATGGGCGTACTGCGCTGGCGGCAGAACAACGACGGTACCGGTTATGTGAATGGTGACATTGGCCGCATAGCGACCCAACAGGCATTTTTAAAGGCGGTTGTTTCCCAGTGCCTTCAGATTGAGAACATCACGAAAATTCAGGAATTTGCCAAAGTTTTTACTAATAATGTTCAAACCGATTTGACGCTGGGCAACCTGGTGTGGTTTGCTGAGAAGGCTATTTTCGGTGGGCTTACTATGGATCATGTGAACTTTATGACGCTCCCAGGTGACCACAACGGATATGCTTGGAGTCGAAGCTACGAGAATAACCAGTCTTATGTATTGCCCGATGCAGATGAATTGATTCAGATGGTCAACGAGAGTTTCAATCCCTACCTGGAGGATCGTACCACCAGCCAGTTGGACATCATGTATAAAAATAAGGATGGAAGTCTTTCCTCCACTACCGGGGTTGTAGAAGACAAACCCTCGGCATCGCCGCCGGTGAAGCCGACACCTACGCCGGCGCCGTCTGAGGAAGTGACGGAAGATCCGGAACCCACATCCTCAGACTCATCCGAGATGCCTGATTGGCTGGGGGGTGGGACGACCAACGACACGACTCCCGGCACCAGTGAAGAGCCGGTTGTCAGTGAGGAGCCGGTAGCAACGCCGACACCGGAACCGACAACGAATTACTCTGAAATGCCGGATTGGCTGAGACCCGTGGGGCAATAATTGTTAATATAATTGTCGTGAGTGTAAGACCGTTTGACGATAAACAGACAAGGAGAACGATAATATGATGGATTCCAAGATTATGGCATTGGAGCTGGCCAAGGCGCTGGACAGCAAGAAAGGTGAGAATATCCAAGTTCTGCACACCGGTGATCTGACCACTTTGGCCGAGTATTTTGTAATTTGTACCGCATCTTCCACTACTCAGATCAAGGCGTTGGCTGATATATGTGAGAAAGTGATGAAAGAGCAGGGGGAGCCTCCTCATCACGTGGAGGGGCACCGTGGCGGTACTTGGGTGCTGATGGACTTTTCCGCTGTTGTGGTTCACATTTTTGACGATGAAGCACGCAAGTTCTATGATCTGGAGCGCCTGTGGAAGGATGCCGAACAGATCGATTTGAGTGATGTGCTGACTCCCAATTAACAAATAAAGTATGGGTCGCCGCGCAAATTGTGCGGCGACCCTTGCAATTTCAGGACTTTTCCTATATAATATTTAGGATTTTTATGATTAATCTGGTAGGATATGCCCTGCCATGAATGAGGAAGTGCAAACGAGATGAAGTACGATTTTGCCAGCATCGAGCCCAAGTGGCAAAACAAGTGGTGGAGCGAGAAGACTTTTGCCGCTGCGGAAAACAGTGACAAGCCCAAGTTTTATGGCTTGGTTGAGTTCCCTTATCCCTCCGGTCAGGGTCTTCACGTGGGCCATGCCCGCCCCTATACTGCTATGGACGTGGTGGCACGTAAAAAGCGTATGGACGGCTTTAATGTGCTGTTCCCCATGGGCTATGACGCATTCGGTCTGCCCACTGAGAACTACGCCATCAAGAACCATATCCATCCTGCCATCGTGACCCGCGATAACATCGCGAACTTTACCAAGCAGCTGCAGATGCTTGGTTATTCCTTTGACTGGGACCGCGTGGTGGACACCACCGACCCCGAATACTACAAGTGGACCCAGTGGATCTTCCTGCAGTTGTTCAAGAATGGTCTGGCGTATAAGTCCACCATGCCCGTGAACTGGTGTACCTCCTGCAAGTGCGTGCTGGCCAACGAAGAGGTCGTAGACGGCGTGTGCGAGCGCTGCGGCTCCCCTGTGGTCCGCAAGGAGAAGTCCCAGTGGATGCTGAAGATCACCGAGTACGC
>CAZDXX010000123.1:0-5162 GCA_964509595.1 uncultured Oscillospiraceae bacterium | reverse complement strand
GGAACTGGCTCAGTATCAGTATCTGCTGCCTCGATTGATTGGTATGTGGACACACCTGGAGCGCCAAGAAGGTGCCATCGGTACCCGCGGCCCCGGCGAGACTCAGTTGGAGACTGACCGTCGACATATCCACCGCAAAATCGCAAAGCTGAAAGAAGAGTTGGAGCAGGTGCGCCGTGTGCGTGCCACCCAGCGAGTGCTGCGAGAAAAGAACGAAGTGCCTGTGGTTGCCATCGTGGGCTATACCAACGCCGGAAAATCCACGCTGCTCAACACTTTGACCGGCGCAGATATTCCGGCCAATAACCGCTTGTTTGATACACTGGACACAACGACCCGGACACTGGAGATTTCTGAAACATGTACGGTTTTGCTGTCTGACACTGTCGGTTTTATTCGAAAGCTGCCCCACCATTTAGTGGATGCCTTTAAGGCTACGTTGGAAGAACTGTCTTTTGCTGATCTGCTGCTGCACGTGATCGATGTGTCCAACCCACTCTGGCGAGAACAGGCACAAGTGGTGGAAAAGTTGATCGTAGAGTTGGGTGCTGAACAGACTCCGCGCATTGATGTATACAATAAGTCTGATTTGTACGTGGGCGATATTATGCCTCATGGTGAGAATATCGCCGCCATTTCCGCCAAGACGGGGGAGGGCTTGGACAACCTGTTGGCGATGATCGGTGCACGGGTGGATACAGGTACCTGCCGAGTGGTGCTGCATCTGCCCTACGACAAGGGCGGTGTGCTGGATATGCTCTACCGGGAAGTGAAGGTGGAGAGCGTAGAGTATGGTGAGACCATTGAGGTGGTTGCCGTATGCACACCCAAAGTGCTGGGACAGGTGGAGCCGTATATTACGGAAGGCTGGTCACGCCCGAAAGAGCCGTGGGAGGATTGATTCTATGACGGAATATTTTGTTCCCACTGCTGCAAGTGAGACGGAATTTGTGGAAAAACGCTCGCGCTTCATTGGGCATGTCTGGCCGGTGGAAAGTGAAGAAGAGGCGCGCGCCTATATTGAGCAGATGAAAAAGAAGTACCACGACGCCCGCCACAATTGTTGGTGCTACCGTTTGAAGGAAGGCGGCGTGGAGCGATACTCTGATGACGGTGAGCCTCAAGGTACTGCAGGACAGCCTATGCTGGGTGTGTTCCAGAAAGAAGGTGTGGTCAATGTGGTATGCGTGGTCACCCGATACTTTGGCGGTATCCTGTTGGGTGCCGGCGGACTGGTACGTGCCTACACGCAGAGTGCCAAAGATGCATTGGATGCGGCCGGTATCTCTGTGGTGCGCCGGTGGGTAGAAGTGACCGCCATCTGTCCGTACAGCCTGTTCGAACGCATGAAGCTGGAAGTGGATGCGGTAGGCGGTGTGCTGGGGGAGACTGAATATGCGGCTGATGTAACTGTCCATGCACTGTTGCCTGAAAATATGGTCGAAGCATTTTCGGCACGTGTGGTGGAATTAACAGCCGGTGCAGCTGAAGCAGAGATTGCCGGTGAGGCATTCAAAGCGGTACCTTACATAAAATAATGGCTGTGAACCGGGGCCTGTCATGTGGCTCCGGTTCGTTTTTACAGAAAAAGGTTCAACCCCGCTCGGGAAAATTTTAAAAAAAAGAGGATTTCCGTTTTTTTTCTCGTATATAAAAGAAAACAGAAAAGGATGTGGTATGATTGGACATTCGTCTGGAGACAGAAAATCGCGAGTTGGAAAGGCTCTCGCCTTATGCCTGTCGTGCGGATCAGTCTAAAGGTCGTGCCATCGAAAAAGAGCCGTGTTCTGTACGCACCTGTTTCCAACGGGATGCCGACCGCATTCTTCACTCGAAGTCGTTCCGGCGCCTGATGCACAAGACTCAGGTGTTTTTGAACCCGGAAGGTGATCATTACCGCACTCGTATGACTCATACGCTGGAAGTGACCCGCATTGCACGTACCATTGCCCGCGGTTTACGCCTGAATGAAGATCTGACCGAGGCGGCGGCTTTGGGACATGATTTGGGGCATACGCCTTTTGGACATGCAGGTGAGCGGGTACTCAATGAGATCATGCCCGGTGGGTTTGAGCATAATGTTCAGTCCCTGCGTGTGGTTGAACGCCTGGAAAACGGCGGTGAGGGACTGAACCTGACATATGAGGTGCGTCGAGGCATTCTCTGTCACACGGGAGAAGAGAAAGCGGAAACCTTGGAAGGGCAGATTATTCGATTTGCTGATCAGATCGCTTACATCAATCATGACATTGATGATGCCATGCGCGGAGGTATCATTTATCCCATGGACATTCCGCTTGGAATTTCCCAGGAACTTGGTTTCAATCACGGTGATCGTATCAACACACTGGTGGAGGATATCATCAGAACCAGTGTTGGCAAGCCTTTCGTGGCACAATCGGAGGCGAAGCGAGAAGCCATGCAGGAACTTCGCGCCTTCATGTTTGAGGCGGTTTATCGCAATCCGGTAGCCAAAGGAGAGGAATCCAAAGCGCAGGAATTGCTTCTTCGCCTGTTTGAGTATTACGTAAAATATCCGGACAAGCTGCCTGCCGATTATCAAGACATCCGCATACTGGAAGGCGTAGAACGCGCTGTGTGCGATTATATCGCAGGTATGACAGACAATTACTGCATCGAAAAATATGGGGAGGCGTTCCTTCCCTCGGCATGGAGCGTAAAGTGACGTTTTAAGTATTATTTTTTGTAAAAGGGGGGATGATATGTCCATTCCAAAAACATTTATTGACGAATTGACCCAGCGGGCCGATATCGCGGAGGTAGTGGGCGATTATGTCCCCTTGACCAGAAAGGGCGCTAATCTGTGGGGCTTATGTCCGTTCCATAGTGAAAAAACAGCCTCTTTTTCCGTTTCGCCGGACAAACAGATTTATCATTGCTTTGGCTGCGGAAAAGGCGGCGGAGTACTCAGTTTTTTGATGGAAATTGAGAATCTGACTTATCCTGAAGCCATTCATCGTTTGGCGGATAAAATGGGGATGGAAGTTCCGGAAGAAGATGCCGGAGATCGGGAATGGCGGTACAGACGTGAGCGCATCCTGACCTTGAATAAGCTGGCGGCCCGGTTTTATTATGAACAACTGTCCACGCCGCTGGGAGCCAACGTAGCAGAGTATATCAATAAGCGGCGTATCTCTAAGAAGTTTGCCAACCGGTTCGGGTTGGGGGCTGCGCCGGACGCATGGGATTCTTTGATTCGCGCGATGGCGGAGAAGGGATACGATAAGAGAGATCTGCTGGAAGCCGGTTTGGCAGTGGCAGGAAAAAACGGCAGTATATACGATAAGTTTCGTAATCGACTCATGCTTCCTGTTATTGATCTGCGAGGCGATGTGATCGGCTTTACAAGTCGTGTTATGGATGGTTCTGCCCCAAAGTATTTGAATACTCCGGAAACGAGCATTTTCAAGAAAAGGTCAATTCTGTACGGCATTAATTATGCCAAGACATCCAAACGAGAAAATATTATTCTGGTGGAGGGAAATATTGACGTTATTACACTCCATCAGGCTGGGTTTGACAATGCGGTTGCAACAATGGGTACGGCGTTGACTGAGGAGCATGCAAGGCTTCTGAGCCGTTATACGAAGGAATTAGTGCTTTGCTATGACAATGATAATGCAGGCAAAGACGCAACCCAGCGCGCAATCGGTATTCTGAAAAATGCTGATTTTTCTGTAAAGGTACTTCAATTGCCACGGCGTAGAAATGAAGAGGGTGAACTGGTCAAGCAGGATGCCGATGACTTCATCAAATATCAGGGCGCGGCAGCTTTTGAAAAGTTGCTTACCGGTAGTTCTAATCAGGTGGAGTACCGCTTGGAGGTTATTCAAAACAAGTATGATTTGGCGACGGATGAACAGCGAGCTGCGTTTCTGCTGGAAGCAGCTGCTATGATCGCTACGTTGCCCAGTCCGGTGGAGCGGGAGATTTATGGAAACCGTGCTGCTCAGGCTGCTGGTGTTTCCGGGGAAACGATGGCGGCTGAAGTGGAGAAGTCCCGCCGAAGCGAAGCTCGCAAGATGCGCAAACAGGAAGAACGACAGGCAATGACACCGGCCAATAATTTTCAACCCAAGGAGCGTGAACTGCGTTACAATAATGTTCGTTCTGCGCGTGCGGAGGAAGGGGTTATACGGCTGCTGTTGTTGGATCCCTCCCTGTATTCTAAAACAGCAATGTTGACTGAGGAAAAATTTTCTTCACCATATTTGTGGAAAGTTTATCGGTTGTTAATGGAGCGGTGGCAGGTGGGTGAGACTCCACGTATCCCACTCTTGACCGGAGACTTGTCGCAGGATGAAATGAATCGCTTGGTGCAGTTGCTCGATCAACCGGAAACGGTGCAAAACACACAAAAAGCTTTAAGTGATTACATAGAGATTATCGAGGCCGAATGGGCCAAACGACGTGCCGGAGGGGTAGATGCACTTCTGGCGGTGCGGGAACAAAAGAGAAAAAAGGCAATGGAGGATAAATGACCATGAGTGAAAGCAAAAAGAAGACGGAACAGGCGATTGCAGTCAGCGCAGAGAAACTGGAGGCCGGCAAGGCTGAAGTTATGAAGGTGCTGGAAGGTGTTGCCGGGGCAGAAAAGCTGGCCGACCTGATTGAGCGCGGCAAGAAGAAAGGCAAGCTGTCCTCTGCGGAATTGATGGAAGTGCTGGAGAATATGGATCTCGGCTCTGAGCAGATGGACAAGGTGTATGACGTGCTGGAGAATTTGGGAATCGAGACCGCCGGCGAAGACTATCTGCCTGATCTGCACGATGAAGCAGGCCCTCCTGTTGAGGAGCTGGAAGACATCCCCGAAGAGGAAATCGTTGACCCCAACACTCTGGTGGATTCCTTCGGTATTGATGACCCCGTGCGTATGTATCTGAAAGAAATTGGTAAAGTCAGCCTGTTGACCTACGATGAAGAAGTGGAGCTGGCTCAGGCAATGGAAGCCGGTAACCTGGCACAGGAACAGCTGGATGATCCCGACGCAGGACTGGATGAAGAGACCCGTGCAGAATTGGAAAAGCTGGCGAAACAGGGCGCAAAAGCCAAGCAGCGTTTGGCAGAAGCCAACCTGCGTCTGGTTGTTTCCATTGCAAAGCGTTATGTGGGCCGCGGCATGCTGTTCCTGGATCTGATTC
>CAZDXX010000122.1:0-5196 GCA_964509595.1 uncultured Oscillospiraceae bacterium | reverse complement strand
ATCTGAACGTTCCCAAGAAGTTCATCACCGGCACCGTTATCTGCAAGGAGACCGACCTGTGCGCTAAGGGCGTTAAGGTCACCCTGAAGGGCGAGGGCGTTGAGAAGGTCACTGAGACCTCCGCTTTCGGCGATTTCTGGTTTGACGGCCTGGAGAAGAACACCAACTACACCGTCGATATCGAGGGCAAGGCTGCTTTCGAGGCCCGCACCCTGAAGGATGTCGACCTGGGCGAGATCTTCCTGTAAGATCAAAACCGAATAAAATTGAAATACCGGCGGCAGGATTTCCTGCCGCCGGTATTTTTTGCGTTTTTCGGGGAAACTACCCCTAAAAAGGGGTGATGGCATTGAAGCGTCTGCAACGCATCAATTTGTCAATATGGATTCTGGCGGGATTGTCATTGGGCATTCTGGCTGGTTTGCTTCTGCAGAGTGTTCCGGAGGTGGCAAAGACACTTTTCCAACCGATCGGCACACTTTTCCTGAATATAGTCAAGCTGCTGATCGTGCCGCTGGTGTTTTCTTCGATCACGGTGGGTGTATGTGGTTTGGGCGATGCAAAAAGTGTGGGCCGGGTAGGTGGGAAGACCATCGTGTTTTACCTTTTTACAACGGCTCTCGCGGTCACATTGGGCCTTCTGGCAGCCAATTTGTTTCCGGTGGGGAGCGGCATGAACTTGACTGCGCCGCCGATGGACGACACACAGGAAGGTACGACCCTGGATGTGGTGTCTACATTGCTGGATATGGTCCCCACCAATCCGGTGGCCGCTCTCGCCGAAGGAAACATGCTGCAGATCATTGTGACGGCACTGATTCTGGGCGGAGGCATCCTGATTGCCGGTGAAAAGGGAAGACCTCTGTTTGAAGTAATGGAATCTTTAGCAGATATTATGTATGCCATCACCGGAGCGGTGATGAAATTTGCACCCATTGCCGTGTTTGCCCTGATCGCACCGGTGGTAGCGCAATACGGCCCCTCGGTGCTGCTTGATCTGCTGGGTGTAATCGCGCTTGTGTACGGAGCTTGTCTGGCTCATGCCGTCGTGGTCTACTCCGCGGCGGTAGGTGTACTGGGGAAGATGAGTCCGCTTCGCTTTTTCAAGGAATGTGCACCGGCGGCATTGTTTGCTTTTTCGTCCTCCAGCTCAGCGGCCACATTGCCGTTTGCATTGGACGCTGCGGAGCGGCTGGGTGCCTCTCACCCCGTGCGTTCCTTCGTCCTGCCTTTGGGAGCCACGATCAATATGGATGGAACGGCTATCTATCAGGGTGTCTGTGCTCTGTTCATTGCCAACGCCTACGGAATTAACCTGACACTGGCTCAGCAGTTGACCATTGTGCTGACCTGCACTTTGGCATCCATCGGTACGGCAGGTGTACCGGGAGCGGGTACGATCATGCTGAGTATGGTGCTGTCGTCGGTGGGATTGCCGGTGGAGGGTGTCAGTTTGGTGTGGGGTGTGGATCGCGTGCTGGATATGGCACGCACGACACTCAACGTCATGGGCGATATTGCGTGTTCGGTGGTCGTTTCCCGTACAGAGCCAAATCACCAGGTGGATCAAAATTGAAAAATGCGCTGATCAACCGCTTGTTTGCGAAATGATCAGCGCTTTTTTTACGTTTTACAAGTAGTTTTCGGGCCAAGAAGCATCGGCTGCAATTGGCGGCCTTCCAAAGCGGCATTCAGGGTATCGGAAATCAAAGAAAAGTCGGCAACCAGAGAGGTCGGTTTCCCGTCGGGATCGTCCTGACGGAAGGGGACAAAGTAGATATTTTTGCGGCAGAGCAGCTCACCGATGTTTCGGGAGCTGGCCGCAAGACCATCGTTGGTGGAAACGGCGATCACCAGCGGTCTGCCGTTTCGCAGGTGGGACTTTGCAGCCATGGTCACCGAAGAATCGGTAATTCCTGCAGCCAGTTTCGCCAGCGTATTGCCGGTACAGGGCGCAATGACCAGTATATCCAACATTTTTTTCGGTCCAATGGGCTCGGCGGCCGGAATGGTTTGGATGACCCGTTTGTCACAGATGCGCTCCATTTCGCAAAGAAAATCGTGCGCGTTGCCAAAGCGGGTGTCCGTATTGGCGCTGCGCTCCGAAACAATGGGAGTGACATCACCAAAGTCCGCTTTTACCCGTTCCAGAGCGCCCATGGCTTTATCGAAGGTGCAAAAGGATCCGCAGAAAGCGAATCCAACGCGTATATGTTCCATTTCACACCCCCTGCTCTCGCAAGATATTATAAATCGTGTTCAAAATAGCTTTTCCGGCTGTGACTGGGGCACCTTTGCCGGGCAGGGACAGCGCCCAGACAACTTTGACACCAAGCTCCCGGGCGGCTTCCATGTCCACACCACCGGGTTTGGAGGCCAAATCGATGACCAGGCTTCCGCTCTTTAGCGCTGCCAGCTGCTCCTCGCCCAACACACGCGCCGGCACCGTGTTAATGATCAGATCGTAGCCGCACAGCCATTCATCCAAAAGGTTGGTCTGTTCCACCCCGTAACCGTAAGCCTCCGCCCACGCCAAATCCGCCCACTTGCGGGCGGATACGCTTACTTTCGCGCCGAGCAGATCCAGACGATGGGCGAGCAGTTTGCCCAGCCGTCCGTACCCGATAACCAGAGTTCTGGCTCCATGCAAGGTGATGGGCAGTTCCTCCATGGCGATTTGAATGGCTCCTTCCACGGTGGGGACCGCGTTGGCTACGGCCAGCTCTTCCCGGGCAAAATAGTCGTGGAGGATCAGGCCTCGATCTTGAGCCATGGCCAGTGTTCGTGAATCCACGCGTCCTGCGCATAGAATCTGACCGGGACGCAGGGAATCCAGAATGTGAACCAGCGGATGGTTCTCATCGGATAAAGGCGCGTTAAGCATGGTTCCATCTCCGGTCACCGGAAGAGGGAGTACCACGCAGTCGGCCAGGTTCAGCCCGGCTAGAGTATCCTCTTGCGTAGATGCGGAATCCGGAGCCTGATCCAGGGCATAGGTATGTACGGTGTGTCCGTCTTGATACAAAAGCTCTGCCAGTTTCGCCTGGCGCAGATCTCCGCCGATTACCCAGATATTTAATGTGTGTTTCAATGTGATTCCCTCCATTCGGCTGGCTGGTTTATCTTATTCCCGGAGCAGCCAATGGGTGCAAAAGGGCGGTGAGCAATTCTGCTCACCGCCCCTTTTCTACCGGTGTATATAATATTTCCTTTGTACGATGGAGGCAAAGCAATTTCAAAAAGTGAATTCTCTGTAATAGAACAGGTCAGGTAAGTTTTCCTTGTAATAATTGTAGATATTCTGTATACGTGTCCTGATTGGATCGTCAAAACGGGTATTTCCGATTTCTGCCGCGTAGCTTTCGGCGTACTCCATCAAATCGGAGTAAATCAGGCTGCTAACTTCATAACAAATATACTGCTCATCCTCATAAACCTTATGCTTTTCAAGATCTGTAAAGGAATATAACTGTCCATAAATGAATGCGAGGTCTTTCTCGCTCTGGATTGCAGATTTTTCATAGGTTAGGATGTACATCAGCGGCATCATATTACCCTCGCCGCCGTACTTGGTGTCCGGCAGGCTGGCGGAGAGGACAAGTGCATACTCGCCTTGCGTGGCAAGAAGTTTGGATTTGGAATCCGTGGAGAAATGGTTTGTGCCGATCAGAAGGTACTGCTCTTCGGCGGGGATACTTTCGTCGAAAATTACGCCGGGTTCGGCGCGCGCCACGGTTAGGTGTGGAATAGATGTGTCGATTCGGTTGCCGGGAAGGAGGGGCGATACAGAGGAAACAATATTTGCATCCAGAGTTTCAAACAGTTCGGTGTATGTTTCGACATACTGAGCGGTCACGGTTCGGCGGTTCTTGCTATTCTTAGTATCGGCTTCAAAGTAAAACTGAAGCGCTTCCTCGATATTCTGAATCGTGGTGTCGTCCACTGCAGCAGGTTCGGAATATTCAGTGGGAGTCCAAACTGTTTCTGCGAAAGAGACGCTGCACATCCAATCCTGACCGAACACAAAGTTGTTATTGGTCAAGACAAAGTAGTACCAATCATCGGTCAGCGGTACTTCCAAAGCATCCATGTCATAGGCTTGAGACAGGTCAATGATCATGGTGCCGGTGGAGTGGGGGGCGATTTCGGTTCCTTCGAATGTGACCGCGTCGGAAATCGGCTGGATTTCCTCGTTGGCCGCATATCGTTTCAGTTTCAAAACGTTCTGGAACCGCAGCACCTTGTCGGAACGGTTCTCCACTTCAATTGATACAATACCGTTCCCTTCATATGTGGTTTTGAAGCCTAAATCATCACCATCCAGGCCGGAAAACAGGCTGGTGGCGGCCAAGGCAGTCGCAGTCAGGCAAACAATGACAGCGGCCAGAACCACGGCGGTACGAACTGTGCGTTGGACAGGACGCTGTACGGATAACTCCACACCTGTTTTGCGCTGAAAAATATCTTTGATATGGTCAAGGTTTTCTTGCTTGAACGTACTCATGATCAAACCTCCTTGGAAATAAGTTCCCGCAGTTTTTTCTTGGAGCGGTAAAGGCGGTTTTCCACACGCTTGACGGGCATATCCAGAGCGACGGCAATTTCACGGGGTTTTTGTTCGTGATAATACCGTCGAATGAGAATCTCCCGATCCGGTTCGTGCAGGGTATTGATGGCGCGGATGAGGGTTTGTCTGGTCTCTTGAGCCAAAACACGGTCTGCGGCACCGATTTTATCTGCAATAAAAGTGTCCTCCAATGGCATATCGTTGTATCTGGCCAGTTCCCGGTACTTGTCCAGTGCCTGGCTTCGTGCAACAATGCAGAGCCAAACCTTTAGTTTGCCGCGCTGCGGGTCAAACTTCTCCGGTTGGGTCCACAGATGGATAAATACATCGGCCACGCATTCTTCCATGTCCTGCTCGGACGCGATGTTTTTCAAGACGGCGCTGACGATGGACCACATCAGCTTGGAGTACTTGTTGATCACATGGTCAATGGCAGCTTCGTCGCCGTTGCGAATCGCTTGTATGATTTTTTCGTCGTTCAAATCGTTCACGCCTTTCCGCTGGGATTAGGACCGGTCGATCATAGTACGTTGCAGTTTGAAAAAACACTCACTCATTGTATCTTTTTTTGTCAAAAAAGAAAACCGTACCAGAAGGTATGTCACAAATTCTTCAGGCTTTGATTGACA
>CAZDXX010000121.1:0-5209 GCA_964509595.1 uncultured Oscillospiraceae bacterium | reverse complement strand
AATTGGAAGTGACCGCACAAAATCATTTCAACGGTTGCGGCGCCTAATCAAAGATAACGCAGAGGAACAAGTAATGGTGCTTGCTCCTCTGCTTTCTTTTTTTCAGCAGGATCTCGTTATTTGATTCGTTTCTGTTTTCCGGTCTCAACCTGCATTCTCCAAATGATCGTCTGCCGTGACCATTCCTCAAATTCGGGAACAGTCATTTTCTTTTTCATGTTCATGCATTGAGCGCAGTAGATCCGGCAATTGATTTTTTAAAAAATACTATAAACGGCCCGAAAAAATTCCCGACACCTCTCCCCTATACTCACCTGTCGTGAATATCGAAAACCTCATATTCGGCGACTGATATGTCGATAGTACTGGTAAAAGGGACATCACATTCCTGCAATCACATTCCTGCTCTTTCATTTTTGTTTTAAGCATGTTATACTACAAATAATTCACAAGTTTGGAGTGAAAATAGATGGATCTTTGCGATATCCGCGATATCAAAGCCTTGTTGGGGCGACACGGATTCCATTTTTCAAAAAGTATGGGACAGAACTTTTTGATCGAAAGTTGGGTGCCTCAGAACATTGCAGAGGCCGCAGGTGGCGGCAAAAATGTCGGCGTTTTAGAAATTGGTCCGGGTATCGGTCCCTTGACTTCTCAATTAGCGAAACGATGCGGCAAGGTGGTTTCGGTTGAACTGGATAAGTCATTATTACCGGTTCTTGCCGAAACTATGAGCGACTACAAAAACGTTGAAATTGTTCCGGGAGATATTATGAAGATTAATATTCCCGAGCTGATCGCCGAAAAGCTCAACGGCTTCTCCCCTATCGCCTGTGCCAATCTTCCATATAATATAACAACTCCTGTTATTACTGCATTGCTGGAAGCCGGTTGCTTTGAACGAATCACTGTGATGATTCAGCGTGAGGTCGCCATGCGAATTTGCAGTGAACCAGGTACTTCAGATTACGGAGCATTCTCTGTACTTTGTCAGTATTACGCTCACTGCGAGCGTTTGTTTGATGTTGGCCCGGAGTGTTTTCTGCCGCCACCCAAAGTAACCTCTTCTGTTATCCAACTTACCCCTCGCCCGAAACCTGAGGAAGTAGAAAATGAGGAAACGTTTTTCCGCGTTGTGCGAGCAGCTTTTGCCCAGCGGCGCAAGACTTTGATTAATTCACTTTCTTCTTCGTTTAGTTCCACACATTCGAAAGATGAGCTGCGTTCCGCTATTGTTGCTTGCGGGTTACCGGAAGATGTGCGTGGTGAGCGGCTGGGAATTCCTGAATTTGCTCTTTTGGCAAAAAAACTATTTTCATAAACGAAATGTTAAAAAGATCGCAGACGACTTCGTCTACGATCTTTTTATTATTAAAGATTAATTTTGACTTGATTTATTACTGATCTTTGGTTTTGCTGCGGCGTTTTTTACGTATCACAAAAACAACCTTAATGACGATAACGACGATCATAGCCAGAATAACGAGCGTGATAACATTTCTGGCAAACCAAAAAGCAAAATCTTGCAGTCCATCCACAAAATCAGACCAGCCATCCTTTAGACTGTCCAGCAGTTTGGCTCCAAAGCTTTCCTGAGGCCCGGGTTCTTCATCAATTTTTACTACTTCATCCAAGTTGATAGTAAAAGTGGAATAATCAATGAGACTATCGTATTTTCGAAGCGTTGATGTATGCATATCAATTTCATACTGTACATCTGCGAGCGCGGATTCCAGTGAAATAATATCTTCCATTAACTCAGCTTTATCTAAAAGAGCTAAAAGACGTTCACGTTTTGTTGTCAGTGTTTCCAAACGTGCCTCGGTGTCATAATAGTCTTCCCCGACATCCTGGGTATCTTCGGTAGCACTGTAAACGTATCCGACGGAACCAATAGCATCCCTGAAAGCTACAAAATTCTCCTTAGGTATGCGAACAACATAATATGCGGAACGTCGGGCGTTCTGGTTATAATAGCCACCACTTTCGATTTGGGCGGTTTCGTAATAGCCTCCATGGTTTTCAGTCAGAGCCGCCAAATCGGTAATAGACTTTTCGAAATCAAGCGTTTGAATCGTCATTCTGGCAGTTCGAATGATTTTTGCACTTGGATCAGAATAAATCGAGCTATCAACTGAAGTAATCATGTCTGAAGCTTGATCCATAATACCGCCATTATTATCTACATCATACATTTTGGTACTATAACTGGAAGAAGTTTCAACAATTGCACTGTCATTCGCAGCTGTTTTGTTGGAAGCACCACATGCCACAAGTGCAAAAACAAAGAGGAAAGAAAGAATGAGAGCGATAATTTTTTTCATTTTTAACACCTCCTGTTTTGTTAGACGCATTTGTTGTCAAAAAGTTCCTGTGTTGCATAGGATATTTAAAAAGGAGGGTTCTCTATGCCTGTGATTTACCTGTCACCTTCTACGCAGGAAAATAATTATTACATAACTGGAGGTACGGAAGAGCAGTGGATGAACCGCTTGGCTGACGCTATGGAGCCATACCTGACTGCCTCAGGAATTCAATACGTCCGAAACACACCGGAAATGACAGCAGCCTCATCAATTCAGGCATCAAATTCGGGCAACTATGATTTACATTTAGCTCTTCATTCCAACGCAGCACCAGAAGGCCTATACGGAAGTGCACGAGGAATAATTGTGTACTATTTCCCGGGTTCATCTGCCGGACGCAGAGCAGCTGAACTCATTTCTGATAACTTCAAAGCAATCTATCCATTACCTAACAACGTGAGAGCTGAAGGGACTACAGCGATTGGCGAAGTTCGTCGTGTAAGAGCTCCTTCCGTTTTTTTGGAAATTGGATATCACGACAATAGAGATGATGCAATTTGGATCACCAGCAATTTAGATGCAATTGCGAGAAATATCGTTCTTTCTCTGACCGAGTATTTTGGTCTGCCATTCTTGGAGCCTCAGTCTCCCAGAGTTGCGGTTGTTGATGTAAATTGGGGATATTTAAATATTCGCGATCGCCCTAACACGTCGGCAACAGTTATAGCGCGTGCTTATGATGGATCCAGACTCACTGTATTAAACAAATGGCAAGGTTGGTATCTGGTGCGCTTTAACGGTATCTTAGGCTGGGCTAGCGGCAACTTTATTACCTTTATCTGAGGAGGAAAAAATGGTTATCCATGTTGTGCGTTCCGGTGACAGCATTTATTCTATTGCACAGGAATATGGCGTTTCAGTTTCTCAGGTGCTTAATGATAATCAGCTTGTCGACCCCACCCAGCTTGTAGTCGGTCAGACCATTGTAATACGTTTTCCTGAGCAAATTCATACTGTCCAGGAGGGTCAAACGCTTTCCGGCATCGCAAATCAATACGGTCTAACTGTACGGCAATTACAACGCAACAATCCTGTCTTGGGCGGAGAAACCTCTTTATTTCCCGGGCAAACTCTTGTTATTTCATATAAACAGGAAAAAGTTGGTACGCTTTCTGTTAACGGCTATGCATATCCATTTATCGACAAAGCTTTGCTTCGTGCAACACTCCCCTATTTAACCTTCTTGACTCCGTTTACCTATGGAATTACAGAAAATGGCGATTTAGTAGATTTAAATGATGAAAAATTAATTTCTATGGCAGAAGAGAATGGAGTCGCTCCTTTGATGCATCTTTCGACACTCACTGAAGAAGGGGGATTTTCAAACGAACTTGCTAGTCTGGTTCTCAATGATGCAAATATTCAGAACAGACTTATTGAAAATTTGGTTGCCACAATCCAAACCAAAGGGTATCGTGGATTGGATGTAGACTTTGAATTTGTTTTTCCACAAGATGCCGGGCCATACGCAGCGTTTATCCGGAACTTAACGCAAACACTCAATCCTTTTGGGTTACCGGTCATTGTTGCCTTGGCGCCAAAAACATCATCTACACAGCGTGGACTTCTGTACGAGGGTCACGACTACGCCGCACTGGGTGCTGCAGCCAATGAAGTGCTTTTGATGACATACGAATGGGGATATATATACAGCCCCCCTATGGCGGTTGCGCCGCTGCCCAACGTTCGGACAGTTGTCGAATATGCATTAACAGAAATTCCTGCAGGTAAGATGTGGCTTGGAATTCCAAACTATGGTTATGATTGGCCGCTTCCATTCGTTCAAGGACAAACACGAGCTACATCGATATCAAATCGATATGCTGTGCAACTCGCTCTGCGCTACAACGCAGAGATTCAATTTGACGAGCGCGCGCAAGCTCCGTGGTTTCGCTATCGAGACGAACAAGGCAAGGAGCATGAAGTATGGTTTGAAGATGCAAGAAGCATTCAAGCAAAACTGGCGCTTATCCCTGAATTTGGGTTGCGAGGTGCGGGCTATTGGAATTTGATGCGGCCATTTCCGCAGAATTGGATCGTTCTTGATTCTCTCTATAATATTCGAGATGCACAATGAAAACGCTTCATGCAAGAGGCGTTTTTGAATCAAATGTTTGCTACAGCAGTTTCAATCGTATCTTCTTCCGTTTGCATAGCAGTCAGAGTGCGCTCTAACAAAGTATCAAGATCCCACCCTAACATTTCTGCACCTTGGGTAATTGTTTCGCGAGAGCATCCTGCAGCAAATTTCTTATCTTTAAATTTCTTTTTTAAGGACTTTAGCTCCATGTCTTTTGTGCTTTTAGACGGACGCATTAATGCTGCTGCGCCGATCAAACCAGTCAATTCGTCAACGGCAAACAGTACCTTTTCCATTTCATGTTCCGGTTGAGCATCTGTACCTGTCATGCCCCATCCGTGAGCACAAACTGCATGAATTAAAGCAGGTGCGAGTTCTTTTTCTGCCATCAATTCTTTTGCTTTTACGCAATGTTCCTCGGGCCAACGCTCAAAATCCAAGTCATGAAGCAGACCTACAGTTGCCCAAAAACTCGCATTATCCTCATAGCCTAATTCCTTGGCATACCACCTCATAACAGCTTCAACAGTCAAAGCGTGACGAAGATGAAATTCTTCTTGGTTATGTTCGCGCAGGAAGTTCCATGCTTGCTCTCTTGTAAATTCCATATGTATGTACCTCCTTCGTTTGTCCTTATTTTACGGCATTACGTGTTGGTTTGCAAGACACCAAAAATTAATATTCAAAAACACAAAGCAGCGGCAAACATGCCGCTGCTTTGTGTCACAGGAAATGTCTGATGTCAATAGCAAGTTTTTCTTCC
>CAZDXX010000120.1:0-5230 GCA_964509595.1 uncultured Oscillospiraceae bacterium | reverse complement strand
CCCCGCGCACACTGAAAATTTCCCGTTGCAGGGGTAGTTTTTCGACAAGCTGCAAAGAATAGTGTGAAAATCACACTATTCTCCTTTACAGAGGGATGGGGCCCATGGCATCATGCAGTTCCCGGGTGATGGCACCATGGAACAGGCGAACGGCCCAGCTGTGCAGAGTTTCCAAGTGGGAAGGAACCTGATCGCCGGTCAGATTGCCGGCTGCGGAAAAGTCGCCGTCCAGGATGAAGCGGGTTTCGTTCTGAGCTTCCTGCGGGCCGCGCTTGAGCATGCCGGGGCCGGCGTGCAGTTTCATGCGGCAGTCGCCGCCAAGGGACATTTCCACATCCAGAGAATTCTTGGTGACGGCCGCTTCCTCCACATCCGGTTCACCCAGAACTCCGATGTAGGCGCTTTGGATCAGGTCGTCCCACAGCATGTCCTCCATGCCCAAAGACTTGCGGGAGAAGGCGTTCAGGTAGCGCAGCCCAATGCGCTCGAAGTAGGCAGGCTGGTAGATGCGGATGAACTGAGCCAGAATAAAGTCCAGACGCTGGGCGAAGTGTTCCCACTGGGTGTAGCCCACGGTGGACAGGGCGATGAAGTTGTTGGTCAGATTGATTTTCCACTTGCCGTCCTGAGAGATGAAGTTGTAATTGGTGACAGGGGGCTGCTGCTGGATCGACGGGGCCGCAGTTCCGATGCCGGTCAGCTTGGGCGCGGGGTGCTCCTGGCGAACACCATACCGGGGGTATTCATTGCGAATGGCATCCTGGAATTCGGCCGGCTCCTTGGCACCGATGGACAGAATGGTGGGAAAACGCAGTTGACAAATGACCTCGGCCAGAGGCGATTTGGCGTATAAATACCGGTTGTCATTGGAGGCAAACAGCATAGAGGACAGACCTTTCGTTTGTGGAATCAAAGTAAATTACTCTGTATTTTATATCTTTGCTTCAAGAATGTCAACGAAGAAGGTGTATTTCATATATGTGCAGGAGACGTGGCTGCACACAGAAAAAACAACATTTAGCGGATTGGGTTGGTTGACAATATCTAGATATAGTGGTACACTATACATGGAGGATGAGCTCCTGAATATGTGCAGAAAAGATGATAACAACAGGATTTGGCTTGTCTTCGGACGGGCCTTTTATTGACTCCGGACGATAATTCGGTTTTGCTCGGTTTTGTGTATTTTGTGCAAGAAATCTTTTAAACCAGTGAAAAGTTACAACAAACTAACCTAAAGAAAATTGCACAAATTCTCAATATCTTCCCCCTTTACTTTTTTGCACATTTAATGTTAAAATAAAACCAAGTCTGGGTAGGGGGTAGTATGCCTTCGCGCGGACCCCTCTCGCTGTCTGCGGGAGCACAACATGTTTGTTATTGTTATTAACATATCATGACAAAGAAAGAAGGAGAAGAAGCATGGATACATTGACTTACTTCGCAAGCCAAAGCGCCCTGACTGATCTCGGTTGCTATGCTGAGCAGGTTGCAGCCCTGCCCGCTGATGTTGCCGGTATCTGCAAGGCCATCCAGGGTTTGTTCCTGGATTACAGAGAGCGCTACAAGTATCCCATCGTGAACGAGCGTCTGCTGTGCACCAATGCACGCTACGTCAAGGTTGTGATCGATTGGGTTATGAAGCTGGGCAAGAACGCTCCTCTGACTGAGGCACGCGTCGACGAGAACTGGTTCACCGCTACCTGCAGTGATTACGCCAATCTGTTCGTCGCTATTGCCCGTGCCAAGGGCATGTCCGCCCGTAAGCGCGTTGGTTTCGTCGGCAATGAGACCTGGGAAGTTGCTGAGTACTGGGACGGCAGCGCATGGGTCGTCGTTGATCCCTCCGGCCTGGCTCAGGGCGAGTTCGTTCCCGCTGCCAAGGTTTGGCAGGCCTGCCGCGCCGGCGAGATGGACCCCGCTCAGTTCAAGGGCGACTGCAACGGCAAGCTGACCGGCTGGGCTGTGATCCGCAACAGCCTGATGCTGGACCTGGCTGCCATGAACAAGATCGAGCTGCTGACCTGGGACCGTTACGGCTGGATGAACCGCTGCGTCTGCGAGATGAGCGACCGCGCTTGGGAGATCCTGGATCAGGCTGCTGCTGTTCTGGCTGCTGCTGACGAGGACTTTGACGCTGTTCAGGCTCTGTACGAGGCTCAGGAAGGCCTGCAGGTGCCCCGCGTGATCTGGTGCGATTCCCCTGTGGCTCCCCCCCACAAGGTGGAACTGACCTTTTGATCCGGTCGGCTTAACAAAGTATAATTTCTGTCAAAAACAGATAACCCTAAAAACAAAGAATGAGAGGTAACCGCAATGTCCAATAAAGAGCAAGTCTTTACCACATTCAGACCCACGGGCTACTCTGCTTTCTGTAACGGCTCTCACATTGCTGCGGTTGACGTGAAGGACGGCAAGATCCTGCGTATCCGTCCCTTCCGTTACGATTGGAAGTATTCCAACGAGCATATCAACCCCTGGAAGATCGAAGCTCGCGGCAAGGTGCTGGAAGCTCCCACCAAGACTTCCTGCGGCCCCATGGGTATCACCTGGAAGAAGAGCATTTACTCCCCCAACCGTATTCTGTACCCCATCAAGCGTGTGGACTGGGATCCCAACGGCGAGCGTCACCCCGAGACCCGTGGTATCTCCGGCTACGAGCGTATCTCCTGGGATACCGCGCTGGATATCATCGAGAAGGAAATCCGCCGCATCATCGATACTTACGGCCCCTATGCTATCTATGCTCAGGGCGATGGCCACGGCGAGACCAAGATGGTCCACGGCCCCCACGGCTGTATGTTCAAGCTGCTGGACCTGCTGGGTGGCTTCACCATGCAGATCCGTAACGCTGACTCCTGGGAAGGCTGGTTCTGGGGAACCAAGCACTTCTGGGGCGGCGAGCCGTTCGGCCTGATGCCCAACTGCTCCAACCTGTATACCGACGTCGCCAAGCACAGCGAACTGCTGCTGTACGAAGCTTGCGACCCCTGCACCACCACCCGTGGCTTCTGCTCCGGTGACCAGGTCAGCCGTTTCTGCCTGTTCTATCGTGACATCGGCATCGAGACCATTTACATCTGCCCCGACCTGAACTACGGCGCTGCCGTGTTCGCTGACAAGTGGATCCCCATCCTGCCCAACACCGACTCCGCCCTGCATCTGGCTGTTGCCTATCAGTGGCTGATCGCCGGCACCTACGACAAGGAGTACCTGGAGACTCACTCCGTGGGCTTCGAGAAGTTCGCCGACTATGTCCTGGGTAAGGAAGACGGCATCCCCAAGACTCCCGAGTGGGCATCCCCCAAGTGCGGTGTTCCCACCCGTATCATCAAGGCTCTGGCCAAGCACTGGGCCAACAAGGTCACCTCCGTGGTTCACGGCTTCGGTGGTCCCTACATCCGTGGTCCCTACTCCCACGAAGTCGCCCGTATCGAGGGCTGTCTGCTGGGTATGCAGGGCATGGGCAAGCCCGGCGTGCACTCCATGTGCTTCAACAACCGCGCCGTGTTCGGCTCCGAGGATCACCCCGTTGCTCCTCCCACTCCCTGCTCCATCATGCACGAGCCCTATCAGCTGAACGTCCGTGCTGCTTACACCGGCTACAACCCCTTCCCCTGGAGAGGTCTGCCCAAGCAGTGCATCCCCGAGACTCTGATCCACGACGCCATCCTGAAGGGTCACTTCGAGATCTACGGCTCCTCCCTGCAGGTTACTCCTGCTTGCGAGCAGTTCATTAAGTACACCTATCCTGCAGAGGGCTGCTCTCCCATCCACATGATGTGGTCCGACACCCCCTGCCTGACCACCTGCTGGAACGACTCCAACTCCACCATCGAGGCCTTCCGTCATCCCTCCATCGAGTTCTTCCTGGTTCAGCATCCTCGTATGGAGAACGACTGCCTGTTCGCCGATATCATCCTGCCCGTCAACACCACTTACGAGGAAGACGACATCGGTGACGACCGTGAGTCCGCTGCCTTCGACCTGGTCTACCTGATGGATAAGGCTATCGAGCCTCTGGGCGAGTCCTACTCCGACTATGAGATCGTCTGCATGATCGCCGAGCGTCTGGGTCTGCTGGAAGAGTACACCGACGGCGAGTCCGTGCAGGACAAGATCAAGAAGGGCTTTGACCACTCCGGCGTTAAGGAAGTCTGCGGCTTCACCTGGGAAGAGTTCCGCGAGAACGGCTACTTTGTTGTTCCCTGCGATCCCGAGTGGGAGAAGTATCGTCCCGGCCTGAACGAGTTCTATGAGGATCCCTCCAGCTATCCCCTGGAGACTCCCTCCGGTCTGCTGGAGTACGAGTCTGTTGACCTGAAGCGTTACTTCCCCGATGACAAGGAGCGTCCCCCCGTTCCTCATTGGGTTGAGAACAGCGAGTTCCACGACGAGCGTATCGGCGGTGTCCGTGCTCAGGATTACCCCCTGCTGGTCATCTCCAACCACCCCCGTCACCGTACCCACGCCAACATGGACGACAACGACTGGTTCCATGAGATCGTCACCTGTAAGGTCCGCGGTGATGACGGCTATATGTACGAGCCTGTTTGGCTGCACCCCTCCACTGCTGCTGAGCGCGGCATCAAGGACGGCGACGTCGTTGAGGTCTACAACGAGCGCGGCATCGTTCTGGGCGGCGCCAAGGTCTGGGAGCGTATCATGCCCGGCGTCATCTACATGGATCACGGTTCTCGTGCCGACTTCATCGTTCCCGGTAAGATCGACCGCGGCGGCGCTATCAACCTGATCACCCCCCACAACACCACCTCCAAGAACGCAGCCGGCATGGTCTGCTCCGGCTTCCTGGCTGAGGTCAAGAAGTGCGACATCGACGGCCTGCGTGCCCAGTATCCCGAGGTCTTCAATCGTCCTTACAACAAGGATTCCGGTCTGGTCTTTGAGCGCGTGATCGGCGAGAAACAATAAGGAGGAGCAACAACATGGGAAAAGTATTACTGGTAGACATTACCAGATGTAACGGCTGTTACAGCTGCCAGCTCTCCTGTAAGGACGAGCATGTTACCAACGACTGGATGCCCTATACTCAGCCCCAGCCCAACACCGGTCACTTCTGGTGGAAGACCACTGAGACTGTTCAGGGTACCGTGCCCAAGGTTCGCGTGCACTACATGCATGAGACCTGCGGTCACTGCGAGAATCCCGCTTGTCTGAAGGCTGCCAAGAACGGCGAGATCTACAAGCGTGAGGACGGCCTGGTCCTGAT
>CAZDXX010000119.1:0-5301 GCA_964509595.1 uncultured Oscillospiraceae bacterium | reverse complement strand
CAGCTTTATTGGCACTCACAGCGATGAGTATGCTGCTATCTGTAAGCGCAACCCCACCCGCTTCCGCACCTGCGCTATCGAGACTGAGCTGCGTCTGGCTGCCTCCAAGGGCCAGAAGCAGTGGAACATCAAGGACGCTCTGAAGGAACTGGATGGCTATTTCTCCGGTCCCGACAAGGAGTGGTATGTTGGTATCGGCGAGTTTGCTCCCGGCTCCATGGGCGTTATCCGTGAGCGTCCCACCAAGATGGACCGCTTCAAGGAGTGGTGCCAGATCGCTGAGTTCTGTATCCACTATGATATCCCCTGCTACACCCACGAGTTCACCAGCTACTGCATGGAAGAGCACCTGACCATGATCGCTGCAGTGTGCACCAAGTACCCTGCCTTCAAGGTCATTGTGGCTCACGGCGGCGGCAGCTATGAGGACGACATCAAGAAGGCTGTTACTCTGGCTCGTAACTTTGAGAACATCTATCTGGAGACCGGCTACTGGCGCGCTGAGTACTATGAGCACGCTCTGACCGATCCCGACCTGGGCGCTTCCAAGCTGATCTGGGGCGGCGGCGACACCGGCAGCCACATCTGGTACCCCCAGATTCGTCATGGCGCTGTCCGTTCTCCCAAGACCGTTGTTTACAACAACCGTAACAACTGGATCTGGACCGGCAAGAAGGCTGTTCCCTATCAGCCCGACTTCCTGGGCTGGGCTACCCACCAGGTTGGCCGCCTGAAGGATCTGGATCTGTGCACTCAGGACGAGATCAACCTGATGGTTGGTGGTAACGCTTGCCGTCTGTACAAGCTGCCTGTTCCCGATAACTGCACCTTCGCTTGCGATCGTCCCGACCTGAACATCATGCCTCGCGAGATTCTGGAGAATCCCAACCCCACCAAGCGCGCTCAGTTCCTGTGGCCCGAGGGCGTTGACTATGTTGGCGGCGCACACACCATCATCTAATTGATTGTTAGAATTCCCGGTCTCTACTTAATCAAATAAGAAAAACACTTGGGCCTATTTGTAATATTTATTTGCAAATAGGCTCCAAGTATTTTAGAATTAAATTTAGTGGAGTTAGAGACAAAAGAGAAGGGAGTATATTTTCATGAGAAACGATATTTATGATCTGCGTTCTGCACTGAAAGTTCTGCAGGAGATTCCCGGCGAATACAGAGAAATCAAGCAGGAAGCTGATCTTGACACGGAAATGATCGGCTATTATCAGAAGCTGGGCGCCCGTGGCACTTCCAAGCGTCCGACGAAGACCGGTCCCATGATGATGTTTACCAACGTCAAGGATCATCCCGGTGCCAAGGTTGCTATCGGCGTAATGGGTACTCGTGAACGCGTGGGTCATCTGTTGGGCGAACCTGCCGATCGCTTACCTCATTTCTATAACGAGTGTCTGAAGAATCTGGTCGAGCCTGTAGAAGTTTCCTCTGAGCAGGCTGTCTGCCATGAGGAAGTCCATCTGGCAACCGATCCTGATTTTGATTTGTTTAAGCTGCTCCCTGTACCCAGAACTACACCCACAGATGCTGCTCCTTATATCACCATGGGCCTGTGCTATGCCAGTGACCCCGATAACCGTGCCGACCGCAATGCTGCTGTTCATCGTCTGTGCATCGTGGGTAAGGACGAGATGGTTATGGGCTTTGGCGGTTACCGCCACATGGGTGTGTTTAAGGACAAGGCCTTTGCTAAGGGTCAGCCTTTCCCAATTTCCGTTAATATCGGTTTGGATCCTGCTCTGTATCTGGCTTCCTCTTTTGAGCCACCCACGACTCCTCTGGGTATGGATGAACTGACGGTTGCCGGTGCTATGCGTAATCGTCCTGTAGAATTGACTCGCTGCGTTGCAATTGATGAATATTGTATTGCCAATGCTGAGATCGTTATCGAGGGTGAGCTGATCCCCGGTCAGACGGTCAAGGAGGACATCAACTCCAATACCGGCCGCGGACTGCCTGAGTTCCCCGGTTATTCTGGTCCCGCCAGAGCATGTCCCTTGTTTAAGGTCAAGGCCGTGACCTTCCGAAAGAACCCCATCCTGCAGACCTGCATTGGTTCCAGTGAAGAGCATGTCAATATGGCCGGTATCCCCAATGAGGCTTCTGTTCTGGCGTATGCCAATAACGCTGCCCCCGGCCTGGTGCTGAATGCTTATTGCCCACCCAGTGGCTGTGGTAAGTTCAACGCTGTTGTCCAGATCAAGAAGAAGTCTCCGGCTGATGAGGGCAAGGAGCGTCATGTAGCACTGGGTATTTTGGGTGTTCTGCCTGAGACGAAGAACCTCGTGCTCGTGGACGACGATGTGGATATTTTTGATCCCTATGATGTGGAGTGGGCATTGACCACCCGTTTCCGTCCTGACCTGGATATGATTCAGATTCCCGGTGTGCGCTGCCATATTGGCGATCCGACGGAAAAGCAGACCTATGATCCTCTGCTGCGTGAGAACGGCATTGGAACCAAAGTCATTTATGATGCAACTGCTCCTTTTAAATTGAAGAATCAGTTTTGGCGTCCCGAATTTGCGGATGTGGACATGAGTAAGTTTGAGGACTGAGCTGATTTGAAATCGGTCTTCAATCTGTAATTAAACAGGATGATCCCTGTAATATCAGAAAAACCAGCAAGGCAATCCAGGGATAATCGCCCTGGATTGCCTTGCCTTTTTAGACGTAAAATGAATGTGAGGTAACACATGGCAATTTTAAAAGTGCAGACCAAGTATGGTGTTGTGGTCGGTGCACCTGATGGTGACAGTACCCTGTTCCAAGGTGTGCCCTATGCTAAGCCTCCTGTCGGAGAACTGCGTTTCCATTCCCCTGTGGAGCCGGAAGTGTGGGAGGGCGAGTTAGACTGTACCAAGCCCAACGCTGTGGCTTGCCAGTACAACCGACGCAAGATTTCTGCGGAAAGCTGTCTGCGTCCCGATCCCAACAAAACCTATGAAAAGCCCCCCATCAGCGAGGACTGCCTGTATTTAAACATTTGGACCCCCGCTGAAAAGGGCGACGAGAAGCTGCCTGTCCTGTGCTGGATTCACGGCGGCATGTTCACCATCGGCTGGGGCAACGAGCCTGAGATCGACGGTAAGCTGATCAACAAGCAGGGTGTCATTCTGGTCACCGTGGACTATCGTCTGGGCGCTTTGGGCTTTCTGGCTCATCCCGAACTGGCCAAGCGTGATGTGACCGGCGCTACCGGCAACTACGGTTTTCTGGATCAGGTGGCGGCTCTGAAGTGGATCAAGGAAAATATCGCTGCTTTCGGCGGTGATCCTGACCGCATTACCGTTCACGGCTACTCCGCCGGCGGTATTTCCTCCAAGCTCCACGTGATTTCTCCCCTGAGCCGCGGTCTGCTGTTCGGTTCCATCGACCAGTCCGGCGGCAGTCTGAACGCTGCTGACCCCTTCCGTCCGGTGGATGACCTGTGCGACATCACGCAGCGTACTCTGGATCACCTGGGCTGGACCTTCGAAGACCTAATGACAAGACCTGCCGAGGAAATGAACACCATGCTCTGCGATGCCGCTGCAGTGGTGACCGAGGGCAAGGAGATCTTCATCTTCCAGCCCTGTATTGACGGTTATGCCTTCACCGAGCTGCCCGAAAAGACCATTGCCGAGGGTACTTACGACCAGAACGTCAATATCATTTGCGGTTCTGTGAAGGGTGACTTTTGGATGTTCTCTCGCAAGGTGCAGGCCGCTTTGAGAGAGCGCGGTCTGGAGGCAGCCATCGCAGAATTTGCCAAGACTCCCGGCGATGCCTGGGGCCGAAACAATATGCGCAAGGGCTTCAAACCTATCCGCTCCTACTACTTCGAGCACACCATCCCCGGTCCTGAGGGAACCACCCCTCACGGCATTGAGCTGCCCTATCTGTTCGGTACGGTGGCTCTGTTTGACCGTCCCTGGACCGAGTTTGACTATCGCCTGCAGGAAGTGATCAACGGCTACTGGACCAACTTTGCCAAGACCGGTGATCCCAACGGTGAAGGTCTGCCCGAGTGGCCTTACTATACTCAGGAGACGCCCCACACCATGCATTTTACCGATGATGCCATCGTGGCAGAGAACATCATCACCACACCCCTTGCCGACCGTGTTATCGAGTTTACTATCGAGCACCCCGGTATGCTGGAATCTATAGAAGGCTTCTAAACAAAACAAGCATTTCTATAGTTCAAGAGGAGTTGCCTATGGAAGAAAAAAGACGAATTATCGTGGGCTTGAGCGGTGCAAGCGGTACAATCATGGGCTACGCGCTTCTGAAGGCTCTGCGTCAGCACCCACAGGTGGAAATCCATCTGGTCAGCACCAAGGGCGCCCGCAGAACGTTGGAGTGTGAAACGAACCTGACCTATGACGATTTGACGCAGCTGGCACATGTAGTTCATGATGAGCAGAATTTTGCTGCCAGCATTTCCAGCGGCTCCTTCCTGACGGATGGAATGATTGTAATTCCCTGCAGCATGAAGTCTTTGGCCGGCATTGTCAGTGGTTATTCCGATAACCTTTTGCTGCGAGCCGCGGATGTCTGCCTGAAAGAAGGGCGAAAAGTGGTTCTGGTGCCCCGGGAGATGCCGTTTGGAAAAGTACATTTGCGCAATCTCTCTCAGGCTGCTGACCTTGGTTGTTCCATTGTGCCGCCCATGTTGACTTTCTACAATAATGCGGAGACGATCGAGGCACAGATTGATCATGTAATCGGGAAAGTGCTGATGCAGTTTGGCTTGCATCACGAAGCATTTCGCGCCTGGGAGGGAACCGATCATGTGGATGAGTGAAGTCTGCGTTGAGGACGGAAAGTACAGTGTATCTGCTCAAATCATTCGTTGTGGAAAAGATGTAAGTCTTACCGTCAGCGGGGGAGAAAGGCCTCACATTGGGGCCAGTGCGTTAGCCATACCCCGTCCCAGTCTGAGTGATCCTGAAAAGGTTTCAGCCAGCACCAGTGTGATCTGTGTGCCGGGACATAAAGAGGATGAGGTCGCACGTGCAGCGGCAGAGCGTATTGCAGCCAACCTGAATTGTGCTGCCAGTGTTTGCGTTGGGGTACATATTGACAATGCGAGCATGGAGGAACTGCTTCGGCTCAAACGGAATTTGGATACCCTGATCGGCCTGGCCCTGGAAAAGCTGCAGGTATAACGCTGCAGCACATATGGAAACAGCGTAAATTAATCAATTAATTGCAAATGCAAGCAAATATAACAAAGGATGTGAATTGTGCCATGAAACAGTTGATGCTCAAACCCAGCATTTATCGATATGCTACCAGCAAGGA
>CAZDXX010000118.1:0-5318 GCA_964509595.1 uncultured Oscillospiraceae bacterium | reverse complement strand
CGTCTGGGTGGTTTTGAGGCTTACGGCCCCATCCTGCTGGGTCTGAACGCTCCCATTAACGACCTGTCCCGCGGCTGCGTGGCTGACGAGGTCTACACCATGGCTATCATCACCGCTGCGTTGGCCTGATCTGCATTTCGTTACATATTCTATCCCGGCTCCAATAGGAGCCGGGATATTTTTCTTCCTGTAAAACCTTTCCCAATTTTTGACGAGGTTATATAATAGGAAGGGAACTTCCAGGAAAGGAGGTCCGCACATGGAAGACGAGAAAATCGTAGCACTATACTGGCAGCGCAGTGAAATTGCCATCCATGCGACAGAGAAGAAATATGGCCCCTACTTAACAAAGATCGCATACAACATTCTGGCCAACCGGGAGGACAGCGAGGAGTGCGTCAACGACACCTATCTGCATGCATGGAATTCCATGCCGCCCCACAAACCCAACATGCTATCCTCCTACCTGGCCAAAATCACACGGCGGGTGTCCATCGACCTGTTTCGCAAGCGCACACGCACCAAGCGTCAGGCATCGGAGTACGCGTTATCTCTGGAGGAGTTGGCCGACTGCGTCTCCGTGGGCGGCACGCCGGAAGAGGCATTGGACGTCCAGCTTCTGGCGGAAGCCATCAACGCATTCCTGTACGCGCAGTCCGAGGATGTGCAACACACCTTCATCGGAAGATATTACTTTCTTGACCCCATTAAAACCGTTGCAAATTATTGCGGCATGAGTGAGGCAAAAGTCAAAAGCATGCTGTACCGCACTCGTCAGAATCTACGCCACTATTTAACGGAGGAGGGATTTGACCTATGAAGCAGGACAAACTCCATGACGCATTGGATCTTCTGGACGAGAATATGGTGGCAGAAGTGGACGCCCTGCGCCGCAGGAAAAAGACAAAGAAGCGCTGGCTGCAAATGGTCGGTCTGGCCGCCTGCCTGTGCGCGGTGCTGATTGGCGTTCTGACTCCCATGCTGACAGGAACCGCCATTGCCGCCACCGACCTGATGGAGGGCGTGCAAGCCAATTCCGTCCCTACTGATACTGATTTGACCGCAGACAGCGCCGCTATCACCGATTTCGGCGTGCGCCTGTTCCAAAGCAGCATGACCGAGGGGAAAAACACCCTGATCTCCCCCCTGTCCGTCCTCTGCGCCCTGGCCATGACTGCCAACGGTGCGGAAGGAGAAACTTTGGCTCAGATGGAAGAAGTGCTGGGGCTGGATGTGGACACCCTGAACACCTGGCTGCACACCTATACGGCACAGCTGCCGGTGGGAGACAACTACAAGCTCAGCCTGGCCAACTCCATCTGGTTCACCGAAGACGAACAGTTTACCGTCAACCAGGACTTTCTGCAGACCAACGCCGATTATTACGGCGCCGACATTTACAGCGCTCCCTTTGACAACTCCACCCTGAAGGACATCAACAACTGGGTGAAGAAAAACACCGACGGCATGATTCCCTCCATTCTGGACGAGATTCCCGAGGAGGCAGTCATGTATCTGATCAACGCCTTGGCCTTTGACGCCCAGTGGCAGACCATTTACAAGGAAACCCAAGTACGCGACGGCACCTTTACCACCGAAGACGGCAGAAAGCAGGATGTTGAGCTGATGTTCTCCAGCGAGGGCCTATATTTGGAGGACGAAAACGCCACCGGCTTCCTCAAGTATTACGCCGACAGGAAATACGCCTTTGCCGCCCTGCTGCCCAACGAAGGAGTCAGTGTGGCCGACTATGTATCCACCCTGACCGGAGAGCACCTGCACAATCTGCTATCCACCCCGGAGCAGACCAGTGTTGATGTGGCCATCCCGAAGTTTATGACCGAGACCAGTTTGGACATGCGCGAGATTCTGCAAAATATGGGCATGACCGACGCCTTTGACTATTGGACAGCCAACTTCTCCGGCCTGGGTTCCTCTTCCAAGGAGAGCGTCAACATCGTGATCAACCGCGTGCTGCACAAAACGTTTATCCAAGTGGATGAGCGAGGCACCAAGGCGGGCGCGGCCACTGCGGTTCAAATGACTGGGGACGGCGCTGCGCCTTCTCCACCCAAGGAAGTCATTCTGGACCGTCCCTTTGTCTATATGCTCATCGACTGCGAAACTAATCTTCCCTTCTTCATTGGTACCATGATGGATGTAACCGGATAACACCTTTGGGGAAAACGCTCACCCCTGCCGCAGGTAAAGTTGCGGCAGGGGTTTTCAGCATTTTCCACAAGAAATGGGCAGTCCATCAAAATATCCTTGACAATCTCTGCCTATATGTGTATTATAGCTTTTGTAACCTTTTGTAATCAATTTGTGTTTCTCTGTAACCACATTTTGTACTTCTTTGTAACTTTCGGCACAAGATGCCGTTTTTCGAAAAAAGCCAACGGGAGGAAATAACCCGCATGGATGAAATTTTACGCCACCCACGAACCGAAGTCGGTTCTACAATTACAGAAAAAATCCGGATAGAATCTCCGGTGACAGGTTTTGGTGCCAAGGCCCGCAAGGTCTTGGCTGTTGTTGCGTCCGGCGCCAAAGCTGTGGGCCGTGGCACTGCACGCCTGTGGCATGGGCTGGACAATGCTCTGGCCGGACGCAAGATGATGTCTCCTCTGCCGTTTCTGGCAATTGCCGGTGTAGCGTCGCTGGCATTGATTATCGGCACTGTATACACCCCCAGCTATGTGGTTTCGGTTGACGGTCTGACTTTGGGCACTGTAACCGAGCCTGCCGTATTCGAAAACGTGATTGAGCGCGTGGAAGAGCGTGCCTCCAATATTCTGGGATATGATTACACCCTGGATCGAGACGTAGAATACACCTTCGCCCTGACTCAGAAGGATGATATTTCCTCCATTGGTACGTTTGAGACCTACCTATTTAACCATATCGGCGAAGTGATGAAATCTTACGTTCTGACCGTGGATGGTACATTTATTGGCGCCAGCTCTGACAAGGCCGCACTGGACAACATGTTGGACGAACTGGCTGCTCCTTATGTCACCGAAAACACCGTGCATGTGGAATATGTGGAAGATGTGCAGATCATCTACCAGTACATTTCTTCCGATGTTATGCAGGATCTGGTTTCCATGGAAGAGATTCTGAGCGCCAACACCAGCGGCAAAACCACCTATGAAGTGGTCAAAGGTGACACCTATTCCGAAATTGCTTACGATAACAATATGTCTCTGGATGAGTTGATGGAATTGAACCCCCAAGCCAGCTTGGATTCCCTGATGATCGGCGACGTATTGACGGTCAAGAAGACCATCCCCTATCTGTCTGTTCGTACCGTCGATAAAGTCTCCTACAACGAAGTGATCGAGTGTCCCGTGGAAGAAGTTGAGGATGACACCATGTATGTGGGTCAGACAAAGGTTCTGACCGAAGGAACTCCCGGCGAAGCTTATGTTACCGCCAGCATCACCTATGTAAATGGCTACGAAGATAGTCGCACCATTCTCTCTTCCGAGACATTGACAGAAGCCACCACTCAGGTTGTGGCTGTCGGCACCAAACCCCGTCCCAAGACCATGCCTACCGGAACCTTCAAGTGGCCTGTCTCCGGACGCATCTCTTCCTCCTTCGGTTATCGCTCCATTTTCGGAACTTACAGCTATCATGGCGGCATTGATATCGCTTCTTCTTACGGCAATGCCATCACCGCTTCTGATGGCGGTACCGTTATCTGGTCCGGCTACAAGGGCACCTACGGCTACCTGGTCATTATCGACCACGGCAACGGTGTGCAGAGTTACTACGGTCATTGTTCCAGTCTGCTGGTCTCTGCCGGCGACAAGGTCTATCAGGGCCAGACGATTGCTCGTGTCGGCTCCACTGGCCGCTCCACTGGCAATCACTGCCACTTTGAAATTCGAATCAATGGCACTCGCGTGAATCCTTTGTCCTACCTGCCTTAATAAACAGCAAGTCCGTCCGAGCAGTGCTCGGACGGACTTTTTTATTTGCGTGCGTCGTATTTCTTTTTCTTGCGCCGATACCAGACGCAGTTAAACACATTGCCCAATATCAGGATATTGCCGCAGAGATACAGCCATACCAACAGAATAATGACAGATGCCAGCGATCCGTACACCAACGAATAGCGGGAAGACATACCGATAAACCAGGAAAACAGGATGGATGCCGCCGCCAGAGCAACGGACGCCAAAAAAGCTCCGGTCAACACCGGCGGCGCGGGTTTCCCTCTGGGGGCCGTGAAGCGATAGAGCAGAAGGATCACGAACAGCACCAACGCAAACAGGATCACAAATCGCATCCACTGCCAATCGCCGATCAGATTAGGCAAGTGAAAATAGTTCTCCAAAAGCTGAAAAAACCAGTTTCCTGTCAAGACCACCACCACAGAGCCATACATGGCAATCATCAGGAGAATGGAGAACGCCACGCTTGCAATCATCCGCCATATGCCGCGATAATTGACCCGGCCATAAATATCCTCCATAATATTCATTAGCGATCGGACGGCAGCCGATGCGAAAAACAGCAGCGTAAATATACCGGCGACCAGCATACCGGCGGACTGATTTCCGGTTACATATTGAACATAATCTGCCACAATGGCGGCTACCCCTTCGGGCAGGAACCTTCCCAGCACGTCCAGCACCGAATTGATATCCAGATGTAAAACGCCGACAAACGCGCTGACACAGATCAGAAACGGGAAAACTGTCATCACCATGAAGTACGCCAGTGCCGCCGCAGACCGGGACACACGGGCAGAAAAGTACAGCTCCACCAGTTCCCGTACAAAACGAACCGGGTTGGAATCCCAGATTTTTCGCACAGCAACGCCTCCTTTCCCCAGAACTTGTTAAACTCGAAGCTATTGTACCACCAATTTCGGTCACACAGAAGAGAATCCGGTTTATTTTCCCCTTATCATCAATAATTCATCCGTAAATGCCAAACACAACATATGTTCCGGAGATTTCAAAGCTCCCGAACAAAACAAAAACTCCTCAACGTCATTTGACATCGGGGAGTTTCTTGTTTCATCAATTAAGCCATCTTGTTCAGCTTGATGGTCATGCTGCTCTTCTTGCGAGCGGCATTGTTCTTGTGCAGCAGACCGTAACCAACAGCCTTGTCGACGGCCTTGACAGCAACCTTGTATGCGCTATCGGCCTCGCTGCGGTTGCCTTCCGCCACCGCGGCGTCAAACTTCTTGAGAGTAGTCTTCAAAGCAGACTTCTGAGCCTTGTTCAGTGCAGCCTTAGTCTCATTCACCAGAACACGCTTCTTGGCAGACTTGATATTCGGCAAACCAAACACCTCCT
>CAZDXX010000117.1:0-5333 GCA_964509595.1 uncultured Oscillospiraceae bacterium | reverse complement strand
TTGAACTAATGTTTAAACCAGAAATGTAAAAAATAGCCTCCCTTTCTCACCGACTCGTGAGAAAGGGAGGCACTTTTGGCGGCAAACAGAAGCGATTATCGAACTGCGTTGCCGCCACTGTTAGTAATATCGCGTACGGCATTGCCTGTCCCATTGATCATGTCGCCCACTGCATTGCCGGCTCCGTTGATCAAATCGTCAACTGCGTTGCCGGCCCGATTTATTCCGCTGCGAGCATTGTTGGCAGCATCACCGGCAGTGGTATTGTTTCCATCTACATTGTTGTTGTCGGTTGCTGTGTTGTTGTTTGCTGCGTCATTTCCATTTGCCGTGTTACCGTTTGTCCCGATATGATCATTTGCTCCAACGTTATCATCTGTCATCGAGTCATCAATGATACCGTCTTCTGTTACAATGCCGTCTGGGCCAACGTCGTAATCACCGTCTTCGTTGGAAGTGTTATGCTCGGGAGTGGTGCTTGGAGAGACCGAGGGGGTTGGGGTTGGAGTTACATCCGGAGCCTGATTCCGCGAACATCCCGCCAGCGCAAAGGTGAGCATCAGAATCAGGCAAAAGGAAATTGCTGTGCCTTTCATCATTTATCCTCCAGTCGTATGCGGTTCGGTCAGAATTTCTCTGTCCGCTAAATAGTATGTGTTACGCACCGCAGGATACACATAGTGAATTTTTAGAAAATGGACGGACGAAATTAACTGTAGTGGATTGACATCCTGCATATGTCTTTGGATAGAAAATGCAAAGCTGGTCTTTTCTGTATATTGATGTTTGAATTTCAACGTTGACTTTTGGTCAGGTGAATTGAGAAAATTGAATTATTACAGGTCGAAAAGAGGGGTACCACAGAATGAAAATCTGCGGCACCCCTCTTTAAGTGGATACAAGTCGAATTAAAAAATTAGAATTTAATAGAAATTCCAACGTCCTCGCCGCAGTTGAGACAGCGTGTACTGATACCGCGGCTTAACATTTTACCGCAGTAAGGACAGCGCCACTTTTTCCAGTAAACTATAAAATAGAGGACGGTCGGCACGATAGCGACAAAATACAGGATCGGATGGATCCATAGACCCAAAAGGAGAAAAACCCAAATCAGGATAAAAAGCAAAGACAAGATCTTTTTAATTTTTTTAAGATCCATACGGAAACCCTCATCTTATTCAATCGGTTCGGTAGAGATAGGGGCCTGCAGACCCATCATATCGCTGACAGGCATGGAGAACAGGACACCGGCGGCTTCCGTGCTCAAACCGGCAGCTTTGTTGATAGCCTTCATCAAACATTGCTTCTGGTCGCGAGGAGCAAGGATTGTTACAATTTCCTTTTCAGGCTGAAGTGTAAAACCAAACATCTTTTCTTTGTCTTCGTAACCAACGCGGCGAGCATGGAGGACAGTACCGCCCCGGGCACCTTCTGCGCGAGCAGCGTCCATGACAAGATCTGTATTTCCTCGATTGACGATCACCACAATCAAGTCATATCGGATGGTGTTTTCCATAGCAGTTTCCTCCTTTTTATCCCCGTTCTGGGGCATATTTTCCGGTTTGCAGAGTACCATCGGGATGTGACGGCTGACACCGGACAGCGGAATGGTGAACAGGATTCCGTGGCCGGGTCGGGACAGACCGAATTTTTGATCGGCAAGTTTAATGATCGTCTGAACTTTAGGCGCGGGGATCAAGGTCAGTACCACATCTTTTTCCGTTTCGGCCAAGCCAAAGTAGTCCAAGGTTTTGGAAGTGGCGGTACCAAGACCCATACAAAGAAATTCAAAATACAAAGCGTGATTGCGGTACAGATCCACAGCAGTGGCACCTTTTCCTCGATCAACAATGGTGACAAGCAGTTTCAACGGAGTAGAATCGGGCATTAGTAATCCACCTCCTCATATACAATAATGTCGTCCTCATACTCGATGATATCCTCAGACGAAGCAAGAGCACTGGCTTCGGTGGGGGTGATATCATGAGTTTTAGCCGATTTGATACGGTAGGCCAGACCAAGTATCTGCAGCGTGATCAAGGGAGTCATAGCGACCATGGCAACAACACCAAAAGCATCCATCAGGATGTCGCCGCCCAACGCTTCGCAGGCACCCATTGCCAAGGGAAGCAGAAATGTTGCGGTCATGGGACCGGAAGCCACGCCGCCGGAGTCAAAGGCAATGGCGGTAAAAATTTTGGGAACAAAGAACGTTAAAATGAGCGCGATGGCATAGCCGGGAACAAGGAAGTAGTAAATGGGAATACCGAGCCAGACACGGAGCATTGCCATACCAAGGGAAAGAGCAACGCCAATGGACAGTGACAGCTGAATAGCTTTCTGGGGAATTGCGCCGGAGGTGACTTCCTCTACCTGTTTGTTCAGAACGTGGACAGCAGGTTCGGCAGCGACAATGAAATAACCAACGATCATGCCGATAGGGACCAGAATCCAGTCCTGCGGCAGAGCGGCAATGGTTTGACCCAGGAAGTAACCGGCAGGCATAAAGCCCACATTGGCACCGGTCAGGAACAGTACCAGGCCGACATATGTATACAAGATACCAACGACGATTTTGATGATCGCACGTTTGCGCAGTCGAATGGAAACAAGCTGGAACACGAAAAAGAAGAGAATGATGGGAAGTAGACCCAATGCAACCTCTTTCATGTACTCAGGCAGGCCGGCGGCAAACTGGTAGCCTACCTCCTGAGAGTCAGTGACAAGGGGAATCTCAAAGGGGGTATAGGCCACATCACTGGATTGGTAGAATACGCCCAGCAGCATGACCGCCAGAATGGGGCCAACGCTGCACAGTGCAACGGTACCGAAATTGTCGTCGTTTTTACCGGTCACACCGGCCAGGCCGGAACCCAGAGCCATAATGAACGGGACCGTGATGGGGCCGGTGGTCACGCCGCCTGCGTCGAAAGCGACAGCAAGAAACTCGTTGGGGACAAAAATAGATAGGACGAAGACAATCACATAAAGGACGAACAACGTGCGGGAAAGGGACCATCCTTTACGGGTGCGCAGCATAGACAGCATGAGGAAGATGCCGACGCCGACTGCTACAGTCAATATGATCACCATATCCGGTACTGCCGGGACCTGCTGAGCCAGCACAGTCAAATCAGGTTCCGCAATAGTTACGGTTACACCGATGAAGAAGCAGATGGCCATGATAAAGGGCAGGTTCTTACTGGCACCCAGCTTTCGGCCCATCTGTTCGCCCATGGGCATCATGGCGATATCAGCGCCCAGTGAGAAGAAACCCATACCGACGATGAGCATGACCGCGCCGAGGAGGAACATCAACAACGTTCCAATCGGCATAGGGGCAAGGGTAAAGCTGAGTATGAGAACGATAATTGTTATGGGCAGAACTGAAGAGAGTGATTCCGAGATTTTTTCCTTAAGTTTTTGACGCAAGAGGTTCACCTCGCTGTGGATTAATATGTATTAACAATATAATACCATAAAAATTATAAAAAATGTGAAGAAAATAAAAATTATTGAACACAAATGTCTCAGAATATATTCTGAGGAGAATTTTATAAAATGACAGGGGTTTGTTTCCATTCGGTGCCGCAAGGAAGAATGTCTGGAAGGCAGAGTGAATACAGATCTGTGGCATGCACCTCTAAATCAAAAAGGTGCTGAGCTTCATCTGACATCTGTCGTACATGGGCCGGTTTTGTCAGGATAGGAAGAGTACCTTTGGAATCGATCTCACGCAGGAGCGTTCGGCCGGTTGCATTCATACCCAAAACACGTAAATATTGGGGAGCCGCAGGGCGGTCATTTGCAGTCAATCCCAAATAAGCCCACAGGAGGATACGACGCAGGCGTGCATGGGTGTAGCGTTTTGATTTAGCCAAAGTGAGGATCTCGTCAACGGAAGTGCCATGATGTATCGAGTCATAAATTCGGTTGGACAGACCTTCGCCGCAATCGGGTAAACTGGCGAACTCGTCTGCCGACATCTGCCGCAAATGATAGATCATAGCGCGCTCAGCTAGGGAAAAGTCTGCAAATTGAGAACTGTAAAGAAATTCTGCTTCACGCTCAATCAAGTAAGGAGTAGCATCATCAAGGTTGTTTTCCCGTAAAAGCTGACGAAGATGTGTGGCGGATGCGAAACCGGCTTTAGGGCCTTCGCCATGACCGGCGCCCTGTCTTTGAACTGTGATCGGGGTGATCGAACTGCCGCACCAGGTGAGTGCTCTTAAATATTCGACACCTAAGTTGTTATTGGGAAAGGAAAGACACTCCGAAGCAGAGCCGATCAGATGTTCAACGGCATTTTGACGAGCAACCGGAAAAGAAACACCTTTGTCGATCTCGCGGCGCAGTGCCGGTCGATATGCTTCGCTATCCAGACAGGATGCTGCCTGCTGCAGAGGAGCAATATCGCCGAATTCGCTTCCGAAGCAAAGATGGGTCACGATGCCGGTAGCGTTTAGGGTGGAAACGCCGCCACGGGCAAACCATTCTGCAGAGGAAATAGCGTAGGGGAGAGGCAATTCCAGAATCAGGTCAGCTCCGCCCATAAGCGCGATGCGGGCACGCTGATGCTTGTCAACGATCGCAGGACCTCCGCGCTGAGTCCAATTTCCGCTCATAACACAAATGATAGCACATTCGCTTCCTAAGCGTTCTCGAACTGCTTTGATTTGGTGTGCGTGACCGGTGTGAAAGGGGTCATATTCTGCAATAATGCCGCATATATGCATCTTTTCCCCTCCTGAAGAGAAAATTTGTGCAAAAAAGAGGTTGTTCTTTCGGGAAAATAGGTCTAAAATATTATAGGTTATTTTACCTTGTAAATATCAATTAAGCAAGTAATTATAAAAATATAAGGAGTAGATCGAACAATGAACATTCTCGTTATCAACGCCGGCAGTTCCTCTCTGAAGTATCAGCTGATGGATCCTGAGACCCAGGTCGTTATGGCCAAGGGCCTGTGCGAGCGCATCGGCATCGATGGCCGCTTGACCCACAAGGTGCCCGCTACCGACGGCAAGTATGAATTCGAGATCGCAATGCCCACTCATGCAGAAGCCATCCAGGCTGTTATTGATGCCCTGCTGTCTGCTGAGCACGGTGTCATCAAGTCCATGGATGAGATCGATGCTGTTGGTCATCGTGTGGTTCACGGCGGCGAGGCTTTTGCCGGTTCTGTGAAGATCGATGACGATGTTATGGCTGCTATCGAGGAGTGCATCCCTCTGGCTCCTCTGCACAACCCCGCCAACATCACCGGCATCAAGGCCTGTCAGCAGGTCATGCCCGGCGTTCCCATGGTTGCTGTGTTCGATACTGCTTTCCAT
>CAZDXX010000116.1:0-5369 GCA_964509595.1 uncultured Oscillospiraceae bacterium | reverse complement strand
CAGTACCGACTTTACGTTCCATATCAATAACTCCTTCTCTTGTGAGGATGGGGTCTAACAAAATCGACACTATATCTTATCACAAAACTTTCTATTTGGCGAGAGGAAATTAAACAAAATTCCTGGTAAAATGAGAGTTTTTTTCTACTTCTTGTCTGTCAGTGACAGGCTTTATGCATTCGCGCGTTCCGGATTCATTTTTCCGCATAAACTCCTGCATAATCACAGCCTTATGGGCAAGATTGACTTTCATCCAAATTGTGTTAAAATCATTGCATAAACATACAAGGAGGTAACTCTCATGGATCTTTTGAAGAAGTTTTTCCCCTGGTCCTTTAAGGCCAACGACGTCAAGGCACTGGTCATCTCCATCATCATCTACATTGTCATCGGCTTTGTCGGCGGCTTGGTCATCGGCCTGCTGGGTGCTATCCCCTTCATCGGCTGGCTGTTCCGCATCATCGGCAGTCTGCTGGATCTGTACACCCTGATCGGCATTATCCTGGCCATCCTGGTGTTCGCTAAGGTTCTGAAAGACTAATTATACATAATTATGTGCAAAGGAGCGACCGTGCATACGTGCATACGGTCGCTCCCTTTTTTCGTCAGGGGTTATTCACAATGCCGGCAAACAGCGGCACATTGTCTTCCCCTGTAATGACAAACAGGAAAGGTCGATCTACGATAAAGTCCACCTCGTCATCAGGCGGCGCGGCGGCCCCCACCCTGAAGCTGACCAGAGTGTACGCTACAGCAGTAACACCGTCCTCGTCGATAGCTACACGCACATCGTGCTGAGCCTGATTGACATAGGGCAAGTAGTCATTCTCTTTCTCCCCCAGCATAGGTGTGAAATCGGCCACCGTCCAGTCAAACACATCGGTAACACCCAAGTTTTTCAACCCTTCTATCAAATCGGTCTCGCTTGTGATGTCGAACTTGGGTAAAGACAAGTTGATAAACAGACGCTTGGAGTTCTCCCATTCGCTCCCCTGCTGGATAAATGACATAGTCTCCTCGTCGTTCAGCAAATCCTCCACCGTCACATCCTCATCGGGCAGAATGATCTGCATAGCTCCTACGTTCTCCAGTCGGAGGGACACCGCGCCAAAATGCTCACCCCAGTAATAATAGCCCTCCATCCTGTCGTTCATAAATTCAGCTGTCACATCACCGGTGGGAGAATGGAATATATCCTGTGTGTTCTTTTCCTCTGAAAAACGGTCATCCCACTTGGCCTGCAGATAGATCGTGGTGGCCAGTGCCATAATGGTGTCAACATCCAGGCTGATATTCTTGCTTTGGTCGCTGAGGAGATCCCCGGTGTGGGCATTCAGCCACCCCCGCAAGGCCTTGTTGAATTTCGTTGAACCCATCTCACCCTGATAGGTTGAAGCATAGTAGGTCTCAGCCAGGGTGTTCAGTACATCTTTTTCAAATTCAATGTCCTCATTCAGCCACAGAGAGCTGCCCAAGATGCTGATGGTCTTGCCGTCGTTCATGTAGTTGGCATTCCAGATATCGTTAGCCTGTTTTCTCATGTCTTCCAAGCTGTCATACCCCAACAGATCCATGACCTGTGCACGGCTGTTTCCGCCGGCCAGTTCAGCCAGCATAGCCAGCGCCAGATAGACATTTACCGGAGAATAGGCCTTATTCTCCCCTTCGGAACCGGACAGGAATTCCTGCATCGTGGCGGTGAAGAATTCTTCCAGGCCATCCGCGTGACCAGTCGGGCGGCTCTGCTCGTTGCGATCCTCTCTCCAGCGATCATAAGCGGAGGAAATATCGGTCTTGGGATAACGAGCCATATTTGGGTATTTCGCCGTGGCCACAGCATACGCGGAGGTGAACAGCGATGAACTGTCCGGCTTCAGGAGTATTCCGCCCAAGACAGCAAGAATCAGTACGGCAGCCGTGCCGCGGATGCACCACTTGCGTATATTGCGTTTGTACGCCTTGCATTGCGCCTCATACCTCGCGTCTGTGCGGTGCAGAACACTGTCCCAGACGTTCGTGATAGCGTCAAACACCTTTTCGCTTTTTCTCATACGACGACCCCCTCCTTCTCCAGAAAAGCTTTTAGGTCACGGCGCAGAATCAACATACGCTGAGCCATTTTGTTGGGGGTACAGTTCCACTTGCGTGCCAGATCCTTCACGGCTTCTCCATACCAGTAACGGCGCACAAACAACGTACTGTCGTCCACATGCAGGCCATTCAGCCACTTTGAAATCAGTTCTGACAGCTCGTTGGCATCTGCCACTTCCTCCACACCGCATACATCAGGCACACAGTCATCCAGTTCGCTGAGCAGAATCTCCATCCCATCATAGCGTTTTTGTGCGCGATTGGCTCGAAACCGGCTGATAGACAGATTTCGCGTGATACGGCCCAGGAATGCTTTCAGCGATTGGGGCAGATCGGGCGGCATCCGGTTCCAGGCAACGTGCCAGGTATCATTGACGCACTCCTCCGCGTCCTCCCGCACGCTGAGAATATTCAGGGCAATAGCACGGCAAAAGGGACCATACTTGATATCGGTTTCTTTGATGGCCTGTTCTTCGCGCGCGTAATACAACTCAATAATTCCGGAATCATCCATTTTCTTGTCCTCCTCTCTACTACTATAGTCGCAATCGAAGAGAAAATATTGGAATCTGTAATTTTATGATACCACATTTTTGTTGAATATTCGGTTTCAAATGGTTACGAACTTCCATGCAAAGCATTCAAGCCCATTCGTTCTGCATTCCTCTTCGCAAGTTTTCTGTCGTTTTTGTTTGCTTTCACAAAAAAGCAAATTTTTCCTGTCAAAAATTTTCTGAGCAAAATGTAAAATTTATAAGTTTTTTTAGTAAACTTGTGGTAAAATGTATGCTGGTGTTATTTTGAGAAAAATATTAAATACATCAAGCAGAAAGGTTGAGCTTTCATGGGAATCGCTGATATCATCAAACTACTGGGCGGCCTTGGTTTCTTCCTGTTCGGCATGTCTTTGCTGGGCGAAGGACTGAAAAAGGTCGCCGGAAGCAAACTGGAAATGATTCTGGCCAAACTGACTTCTACCACGCTTAAGGGCGTTTTGCTGGGCACTGCGGTGACCGCTGTCATCCAGTCCTCTTCTGCAACCACCGTCATGGTAGTCGGTTTCGTTAACTCTGGCATTATGCAGCTTCGCAACGCCATTGGTATCATCATGGGAGCCAACATCGGCACCACTGCCACCGGCTGGATCCTGACCTTGGCCGGTGTGGAGGGCAATGGCGTCTTCTCCTCTGCAACCATGTTTGCCCTGATCGCTTTCATCGGCATTATCCTGTACTTCTTCTGCCGCAACCAGACCAAGAAGAATATCGGTATGATCATGCTTGCCTTCTCTGTGCTTATGAGCGGCATGCAAACTATGAGCGGCGCCATGAGCGGTCTGAAAACCAGCCCGGTCTTCCTGAACTTTATTACCGCCGTGAAAAACCCCCTGATTTCCCTGCTGGTCGGTGTGGTCGTCACCGCCATCATCCAGAGCTGCTCTGCCTCCATCGGTATCCTGCAGGCTCTGGCTGTTACCGGTGTTATCACCTATGAAGTGGCCATTCCCATGGTTTTGGGCATGTGCATTGGTGCCTGTGTCCCCGTGCTGATTTCTGCCATCGGCGCTAACGTGAACGGAAAGCGTGCAGCTTTCGTATACCTGTACTTTAATCTGGCCGGTTCCATTATCCTGATGCCCATTTTCTACATTCTGCATGCTGTCTTTGACTTTGGCTTTGTCGGAACCATCGCCACCAGTGCCGGCATTGCTGTCGTCAACACTGTGTACAAGGTGGTTGCCACCGTTATCCTGGCACCCTTCGCCAGCTCTCTGGAGAAGTTCGCCTGCCTCACTATCAAGGAAAAGAAGGCCGAGGAAGACGACGAGCCGGAGGACAACCTGCTGGACGATCGCCTGCTGAACTATCCTTCTATGGCCATTGAGCAGAGTACCAAAACCTTGGAGCAGATGGCTACCTCTGCTTTCAAGAACCTGCTTAAGTCCATCGAATTGCTGGGCACCTTCAATCAGGAAAAGTTCAATAAGATTCAAATGCGCGAGGACAAAGTGGATCGCTATGAAGATCGCCTCGGCGCCTACATGGTACGCATCAACGCCAAGGAACTGACCGACAAAGAAACCCGCCAGACCGCTAAGATTCTCCACTGTCTGAGCAATCTGGAACGCATATCCGACCACGCCGTGAATCTGTCCGAACTGGCTCAGGAGATGGATCAAAAGCACATCAAATTCTCCGAGCAGGCAGAAACCGAGCTGCGCATCTGTATCTACGCGGTTGAGGAGATCATGGATCTGACCCAGACCGCCCTAACTACCGGAGACTTGGCCATTGCCCGTAAGGTGGAGCCGCTGGAGGAAGTCATCGATGCTCTGACCGAGGAACTGAAGATGCGTCACATTCAGCGTGTCCAGACAGGTGGCTGTACTCTGGAACTGGGCTTTATCTTCAATGACTGCATCAACAATTTTGAGCGTGTGGCCGACCACTGCTCCAACATCGCTGTGGCCGTTCTGGAAGCTGCTGACACCACTGTCCTGGCTCATAACTACCTGCGCACTGTCAAACAGGATAACCATGACGAATACCGTAAATGGCTGAGACAGTTTGATCAGAAGTATTATCAGCATCTGCCCAGCATCGAGCAATAACCACCTTGCCCTCGGCATCACTGAATGCCGAGGGCTTTTGTATGCAAAAAACCGTTGGAACCTTGTTCCAACGGTTTTTTGCATACAAGCTCACTTCCAGGGATAAACCACCAAGCCGTAGATATACAGGAAAATCACAACTGCGGGGATGACATAGCGGAACAGGGGCTTCATCCAGCTTCGAACCTTCAGTCCCTTGCCGGTGTTGGCCTCCAGCATAAAGTTGTCCCAGCCCCAACCGTAGCGGTTGCAGCAGAAGATTGCGAAGACCAGGCTGCCCAAAGGCAGCAGATTCACGTTGACCGTAAAATCCCACAGATCCAACACATTAGTACTGTCAGCGAATGGATGGAAATCTCCCCACTCACTGTAACCCAAGGCAGTGGTCAGCGACAAAACGAAAATGCCGATGCCGCAAATGATGCAACCCTTGGGGCGGCTCCAGCCGGTCTTCTCACGTACGCAGGCCAGAATGTTCTCAAACACAGCAAAGACGGTAGACATGGCGGCAAAGACCATGAACAAGAAGAACAGAGTTCCCCACCAGCGTCCGCCATTCATGTTGTTGAAGACGGTGGCCATGGTGTTGAACAAAAGGGCAGGGCCCTGGCCCACCTCTACGCCGTAGGTGGTGCAGGCGGGGAAAATGATTAGACCGGCCATGATG
>CAZDXX010000115.1:0-5381 GCA_964509595.1 uncultured Oscillospiraceae bacterium | reverse complement strand
GGCCGATGATGCGGCCCTTCATTTCGTCGTTGGGCAGGGGCACCACGGACACGGTGGCTTCGGCCACGTGGTCGGCGGCGCAGCGCTGGATGGCCAGAGAGATCATCTCGCGGGCCATGGTGTCGGCCTCTTCCTTGTAGCGGGCCTCGATCTCCTTGATCTTCATGGCAGATTCGTGGGTAACTTCAGCTTCCAGCTGATTGATCAGATAGGCCTTGGCCTCCTCGGCGGTGAAGCCGGAGATACGCTCCAGAACATCCATCTGGGCTTTCTTCAGTTGGGCGACCTCTTCCTTCTGCTCTTCCAGAGCTTCCTGCTTCTTGTTGAAGGCTTCTTCCTTCTTTTCCATATTCTCCAGCTTGCGGTCCAGGTTCTCTTCCTTCTGCTGGAGACGGCGTTCCTGCTTCTGCAGGTCCGCACGGCGTTCTTTGACTTCCTTTTCGTGTTCGTTGCGGGCCTTCAGAATTTCTTCCTTAGCTTCAACCAGGGCTTCGCGCTTCTTGCTTTCAGAGGCTTTAATGGCCTCGTTGATGATGCGAGTCGCTTCCGCTTCTGCACTGCCGATTTCTTTCTCAGCTACGCTCTTGCGGTAGCGAATGCCCAATACGAAACATACAATGGCTGCGATAATTACGCACACCACGATGATGACAATTCCTAACCAAATAGGCATCATGGGGTCAAAACACTCTCCTTTCTTCTGTTTTCAAGTTACAAAATTCTTATACTATCGTTGGTTGCCATATATTTCAAAAAAAGAAAATAGTAAACCTTATATATTTTAAGTCCAGACTGTCCTTCTGTCAAGGATTTTTGTGCAAGCTGCAATAAAATCACTGGACGTTTTCAGGCAGGGAATCATCGTTATCGATCCAGTCCTGAACATCAACCACGCGGTAATCTGTCTTAGTATCGCGGATTACAATACGCTTGATACCGGCGTTAATGATCAGACGTCGGCACATGGAACAAGACGTGGAATCAGGAATCAACTCACCGTTCTTGGGATTACGGCAAGCCATGTACAGGGTGGAATCCAACGTATCCTTGCGGGCGGCGGAAATAATGCAGTTGGCCTCGGCATGAACGCTGCGGCACAGCTCGTAGCGCTGACCGGAGGGAATATTCAAATGTTCACGGGTGCAAAATTCCAAATCGGCACAGTTCTTGCGGCCACGGGGAGCACCATTGTAGCCAGTGGAAATGATCTCATCATTTTTCACGATGATGGCGCCATAGCAACGACGCAGGCAGGTAGAACGCTCGGAAACGGTGTCGGCGATATCCAAATAGTAGTTTTCTTTATCGATTCGGCCCATTTGGGGGTCCTCCTTACTATAATAATACCATTTTAGTATATCTGCTTTATGAACTCAGCGCAAGATATAATTCACAAATTGTTCACGCCGAAGGCATTGACGGTTTAAAAAGAAAAGAATATAGTATGTATGATAAAGTTTTCTGAAATTATTTCAGGGAGGAGTCCCTCATTTTATGAGAAATTTTTTTCAGCGAATAATGGCTGGCCGTTACGGCAGCGACCAATTGAATATGTTTCTGCTGGTGGTCTACCTGATATTTTATCTGGTAGGTGCTGTTACTGGACTAAGTTTTCTGAATTACATCGGCTTGTTCTGTATCCTGCTTGCCCTGTTTCGCATGATGTCCCGCAAAATTGACCGTCGCAGGGCTGAGAACCTTAAGTTTCTGAATATGGCAGCTCCCATCAACCGGTGGTTCAAACTGCGTCGCACCATCCATAAGGACAAAGATCACGCCTACTTTAAGTGCCCCAACTGCAAGCAGCAGCTGCGTGTGCCGAAAGGCAAAGGCAAAATTACCATTACCTGCCGTTCCTGCGGCACCAGTTTTCAGGAAAAGACCTGATTCATTTGAGTGCACAAAATTCCCTCTGGTTCACCCCAGAGGGAATTTTTGCGTCTATTAACATTTCGTGTCAACAATAACCTGCCGCCAGCCCGAACAAAAGTAATGCTCCGGTCAAAACCAGGTTTGCAGCCTGGAACTTCCACGAGAACTTGGCCCATCTGCCATAGCTAACGTCAGCCAAACCCAGGGCGATCAGCAAGGCGGCGTTGGTGGGATAAAACACGTTGGAAAAGCCGTCACCGAAGGCAAAGGCCACAATACAGAGCTGCTCCGGAATACCGAACAACTGGGCCATGGGAACGATCAAAGGAATCAGAAGGAATGCCTTGGCGGAGCCGGAGCTGATGAAGAAGTTCAGCACCAGCACGATGAGATAGATAAACAGGATGATGGCCCAGTGAGGCAGACCACCTGCAGCCTCCACCGCCCAATGGAGCAGAGTATCAAGGATGTTTGCTTCGGTCAGGGTGTACTTGATGGAGCTGGCCATTAAAATCAGGGCCACGGCGGGCAGAATGCTCTTGACGCCTTTCCAGAAGGAACGCCCCAAAGCTTTACCGTCCATGCCTGACACCAGCGTGGACACGATGCCGGCGATCAGGAACATGACCGCCACGATGATCATGGTGTAATCCTGCAGGAAGGTCAGGAAACCGGAGCAGAGCACCAGCACAATGCCGATGCCCACGATGAGAACGAACCAGAACAGGCCCCGGTCCAGCTGCTTGTCAGGGACGAAAATCCGGCCAAAGACACAGTCGGTCTGCTTGTCCACCTTTTTGGCGTGGCGAGTCAGAAAGAGCATCAGCAGGGCGTAAATCAGAACAAAGGAGAGCAGGCGCAGCCAGATGCCCGAGAACATGGGCAGACCGGCCAGACTCTGGGCCACGCCCACGGTAAACGGATTACATACGCCAGAGGCAAAACCGCAGCCTACAGCGAGAAGGCTCATGCCCATGCCGGTCAGGTCATCCCACCCCAGGCTGACTGCCAAAGCCACCACAATAGGCACCAGAGGAACGCACTCCTCAAAAGAGCCGATAAAGGCGCCCATAGCCATGAAAAACAGGCATACTACTGCCATCAGACGGTAACGATGTACTCCGAAGCGATGGACGATCTTGTCCAGCATATAGCTCATTAAGCCCCGCTCGTCCAGACTCTGGAACACGCCTCCGATGACCAGCAAAAAGACCAGAATGGCGGCCACGAGGCCACCGCCGTCAGCCCCAAGCACCAGAATGGGGGATAAGATCCACTTCCAGAAAGGCAGGCCGCCCTCGGTATAAGAAAAACCGGCAGCCGCATCAATAACCGTGTTGCCGGCAGCGTCCACCACACGTTGATATTCGCCGCCGGGGATGAACCAGGTCAGCACATAGGTGCCGACCATCAGGACAAGGATGACGACAATGGCCGTCAGGAAGGATTTGACGCTGACATTCAGGGTTTTGCTCTTATTTTCCACGTTTATGCACATCCAAATCTTTGATATGCGCTATTATACATTACAAACGAATATTAATGCAAGCCCCACGGCAAAAAGCGCCGCCCGCATCTGCGGACGGCGCAACGCTATGGTTCATTCCGTAGGTCCTGCTCCCTTTTTCTCCCCTTGCGGGCGCGGAAAAAGTCAATAATCAAACTGAGGACCAGAAAAAAGGCCAGACGAATCAAGGCGAGCACAGGCATCGTAAGGTAGTTGACATGAGAAAAGACCGGGTCGGTCAGCGCCCATGGCAGTACAACCACCATGGATGCGACAGCGAAACCCAGTGCGCAAAGCAGCTTGGTCTTAGCCAGGACAGGGCGGCGCTGGCAGATAAGCAGCACCAGAACAGCAACGCAAAACAAGGGGAACAAGCTGTACCAAAAACCTCCCACTGCTCCCGAGACGGATTCGATTTTTATACGGGTTTCCAAGATTACTTTTTCCGCTTCGGTGAGGACCCCCGGCGCCAGAGGGAACAGACGGTCAGCAATCCAAAGCAAAACGGCTTCCATCAACTGGGCAGCCAAAACCACGGCAGCCGCAGCGATGGCAGTGATTTTCAATGCGTTGGAAAGCAGAACGCTCTTGCTTCGCCCGTAAATGATGTCGGTCAGTTCCACTTCATATACCTGCGCCAACCTCTCCAGAATATCCAGTCCCGGCTGGGTGCGCCCCGACTCGTAGCTGGACACCGCCTGTCGGGTCAACCCTACCTGCTCGGCCACCTCTTCCTGGGTCATGCCCCGGTCCAGCCGCAGCTGCTTCAACGTCTCGTTGATTTTTGCCATACATATCACATCCTTCCGCCTTCAGCGTACCGAATGGACTTCCAAAAAGTCAAGCAACCGTTTGTTGCGCGGCAAACGTGCCGCCGCAATCAGGCCGCGGCCTTGCGGCAAAGCCCTTTTCGAAGAGCGAAATAAGCCAGATACACCAGCGCAACCGCCGCCAACATCACCAAAATCATAATAAAGGGCATGACATACGGCGCGACCGTTTCGGGCAGCAGATAAAAGGGATCCCGCACCACAAAAAACCAGTTGAAAAAGTGATCGTAATCACCGTACGTCCCGTTGTACAGGGTGTTGCCCAACATGGCCCACGCCGTCATAAAAACTAAAATCACCAATTCTCGGCGACAGTTCCTCCATTCCAGCTTCACATCGTCAAACACCAGTACAAACAACCCATATGCAGACATCAGCCCATGAAACAGTAGGGTCTGAACCACGCGATAGGAAAGAGGATGGATCTGATACCAGCCCACGCCCGCCGGATATACCGCATAAATCAGGTTGGACGCCAGCCCCAGCACGGCAAAGGAGGTCTTGAATTTACTGAGAAAGCTGTTGTGCCTGCTCAGGAAGCACAAAACGCACATGGCGGTACAGATGTGAAAGGGCAGCTTTTCCAGATCAATCTCACCATAGGCAAAGGGCATCAGGAAAAAGTCCAGAATATATAGCCCAAAGGCGCAGTGAATCGTTCCTTTGATTACCCGCTGCCTTGCGGCCCCGTCCCGCCCCTTCAGCCGGAGCATTACAAGGAAAATCGTCCCGAACATGACGAGCAGATACAGCCAGTGCCAAACCCCAAAGCAGGAAAAGGCAGCCCCGCCCGTCTGGTCCGATAGCAGTTGACTTAAAAATGGGTACATCTTACTCCCAACCCTTCCACACGTCGGGCTGATACCCCACGGTGGCTTGCTTGCCGTTGCGAACGATAGGGGTTTTCAGCAGAGCGGGGTTATCCAGTATCTTCTCGATTTTATCATCTTCGTAGGCCAGATACTGCAGCAGGGCGGCGTCAGGATGCTTTTCATCGATGAGGTTGTTCAGACCGACGGCCTGCTTTACGCTTTTCAACTCACCGGGACTGATGCCTTTTTTCACCAGATCGATGGACTGAAATTTAATACGGCGCTCCTTGAAATAACGCTCAGCCTTTTTGGTGTCAAAGCACTTGGATTTGCCAAATATCTGAATGTTCATGGGAACCT
>CAZDXX010000114.1:2923-5404 GCA_964509595.1 uncultured Oscillospiraceae bacterium | reverse complement strand
CACCTCATTGCATAGTATACGAGAATTCCTATCGATGGTCAAGCACAAGCCCCGCAAGTCGTTCGACAGAAATCTTAATTTTTTGTGATTTCCGTTGACGGAACACAAGAAGTTGTGTACTATATTAGGTGATTACGTTATATTTGGAGGGACACACATGGCAAAGAAACGAACTCCCGGTTCCCGCCCCGGTCTGATTCGCTGTGATCATTGCGGTGAAGAATACTCTTCCTCTTATCGTCGCTGCCCATTCTGCGCCGAATATGATGAATACGATGCTTACGAAACTGATGACACCGGTGAGCACACCTCCCGCAGCAGCGGCGGAAAGCGTCTGGCCAAGTCCAATCGACGCGGCGGTGGATACGGCCGAGTGTCCGTCTTCCGAATCATTGCCTATATCATTTCCCTGGCTGTGATCGCTGCCGCGATCTATGTGGTGATCACCGTGATCGCTCCTCTGATCAGCACCGGCAATGTGGATTCCATCGACCCGGATACCCCGCCGACCAGTGCCTCCGATGTTTCTCCGGACACTTCACCCGATACGTCACCCGTTGTTTCCCCCGTTGTCTCTCCGGACGCAGACACGGACAGCACCGAGCCTCCTGTCGTTACGGACGATACTCCCGCTGATGCCGCTCCCAGTCCCACCGTTTCTGCCGCTCCCGGCTCGGCCAACGGATTCTCTCTGAGCAAGAAGGATATTTCATTTACCTCCAGCTGGCCCGATCCTGTGACTTTGAAAGTAACCTTTACTCCCGCCGGAACCTCCGGCACCATCACCTGGTCCAGCAGTAACACCGACTATGTCACCGTGGATCAGAACGGCAAGGTCAGCGCCGGCCCCCAGAAGGGTGTCGCCACCGTCACCGCTACTTTGGATAACGGCGTGACCCAGACCTGCACCGTGCGCAATCAGATTGGCAGTTCCGGTACTACCGTCACCCCCGACCCCACACCCAGCACCGGCTCCTATAAGCTCAATAAGACCGACTTCACCTTTGAGCGTGACGGCGAAACCACCAAACTGAAGGTCAAGGACAGCAGCGGCAACGAATACACCGGCGCCATCACCTGGTCCAGCACCAACACAAGTATCGCCTCCGTCAGCAGCGACGGCACTTGTACCGCAGTCGGCAACGGCACCTGCAACATCATCGCCACCCTGGCCGACGGAACCCAGCTCAAAGCCATCGCCCGTGTGAAAAACCAAACTTAATTGCAACTAAAAATGACGAGCAGCAAAATTGCTGCTCGTCATTTTTACGCAGATATTTCAGCGAACGTCGTCGCCACGGCGCGCTTCCACATTCATCTGCTTCTTGCGTTCAGAGGAGTAGGTCAGTTTCTCTTCCAACTTAGCCACATCCCCAGCCTCCAGCACTTCGCGGTATGCACGCAGGTTGTCCTCCAACCGGCGAATGACCTTGGTCAGCGCCGGAGCATTCAGGGAGAACAGTTCGCTCCACAAGGGCACATCCAGCGCCGCTACGCGGGTGCAGTCACGGAAGGAACCTCCCTCAAACCCCTTACAGCCAAACAGATCCGGGTCATCGCACACAGCCACAGCCATAACATGCATGACCTGACTGGTGTAGGCGATAATGGCGTCGTGCTGTTCCGGTGTGGTGTTCACCACATCACGAAACTGCATGTGGCGGCCCATGCGCTCCATGAGATCCACGTGCTCCGGCGTGCTTTCCGCACGGGGCGTCAGGATATAATGGGCATTGCGGAACAGGGTAGCCTCAGCATTGTTCAGCTTGGAGGTCTCCTTGCCTGCCATGGGGTGACAGCCGATAAAATCCACCTCGTCAGGCAGCACCTTTGCCGCCTCCATGATCGCGGTCTTAATACCGCACACATCGGTGACCAAGGCCCCGGGCTTAAAATGATCTTTATGCTCCTCCAGAAAGCGGATGATCGCCTTGGGCTGCATGCACAGCCAGACCACATCGGCATCCTTGATCGCTTCCATCGAATCCAGCGTCACCCGGTCGCAGACCTGACGTTCCACCGCAAGATCCAAGGTGCTCCGGGACCGCACAACGCCCGTGATCGTGGCATCTTCAAACCCTTTCAGTGCCATGGCGATGGAACCGCCGATCAGACCAAGGCCGATTACTGCAATGTTCATACTTCTCTCCCCACACATTCCGCGATGGGTTTCAGCTTACCCATCAAAGCATCAAACTGCTCCGGGGTAATGGACTGTGCTCCGTCACACAGAGCATTTTTCGGATCGTTATGCACCTCGATGATCAGGCCGTCCGCACCGGCAGCCACAGCCGCCATTGCCATACGCTCCACCATCCATGCGCGGCCGCAGGCATGAGAGGGATCCACCACCACAGGCAGATGAGACAGGCTCTTGACTGCCAGCACCGCAGACAGGTCCAGCGTATTGCGGGTATAGGTCTCAAAGGTGCGCACACCGCGTTCACACAGGATGACCTGCTCATTGCCGCCGGCCATGAT
>CAZDXX010000114.1:0-2913 GCA_964509595.1 uncultured Oscillospiraceae bacterium | reverse complement strand
ATACTACCAGCATAAGCACCGGTATAAGACACACGGTAGGGGGCACCGCTACGGTACAATCTGTTCACGTTCTGAAGAGCATGAGGACCTGCTCGTTGCCGCCGGCCATGATGTACTCGGCGCTCATCAGCCACTCCTCAATGGTGGAGGACAGTCCGCGCTTGAGCAGGACCGGCTTGCGGGTCTTGCCCACTTTTTTCAGCAAATCGAAGTTCTGCATATTGCGTGCGCCGATCTGAATCACATCCACACACTCTTCAAAAATCGGCAGCTGGTCGGCGCTCATCAGTTCGGTCACGATGGGCAGACCGGTGGCCTGACGGGCCTCGTTCAGCAGACGCAGGCCCTCCATCCCCATTCCCTGGAACGCGTAGGGAGAAGTACGGGGCTTGTATGCGCCGCCGCGCAGAGCAACCGCGCCGGAGGCCTGTACCGCCTTGGCCACACCGACGATCTGATCTTCACTCTCTACCGAACAGGGGCCGGCGATAATAGCCAGCTTCTTTCCGCCCACTTCCACACCACGGCCGATGTTGATAACGGAATCATCGGGGTGGTATTTGCGGTTGGCCTTCTTATACGGCTCACTGACACGCATAACGCGCTCGACGCCGGGCAGCTGAGAGAGAAATTCCTCATCCAGATTGGCGGCGTTGCCTTCGGCGCCCAGAATGGTGGTTTCAGCACCCTTGGAGATCATGACCTTTACGCCGCCGCGCTCCATGGCCTGAATCGCTTCCTGCATCTGCTCTGCGGTGCAGCTATGTTTCAAAACGAGTACCATAATCAATTCTTCCTTTCATAAAAAACAGCCGCGGCGTCCCATAAAGGGCTTGCCGCGGCATCAAAATTTTATCAAGCCGTCGTTCGCCGTTTATGAGCACGCCAAAATTCCGCTGCCATAATAATAGCAACGGTAGAAATAAGCATACATTGTCGCAGCAAACTTCATCATTACAGCTGTCTCCTTCATAAGCTACGTATACTTTAACACTTTTTACCGTTAAAGTCAATAGTTTTATTTGCTTAATTTGACTTACCCAGCCTTGTTTTTCCACCCCATTCAGTGATATAATTTTAACAAGGTTATATTGTCAACGGCACCGCTTTCTACGTCCCTTGACATGTATACATTATATATTGTATAATTTATACAATTCAAAGAAATATAATCATTCCCTGCGTTGGCAAGTATCTCTAACCCCGAAGGAGGTGTCCTCCATGCAGAATTCAGACTGCCGGGATGCCTATTCCTGGGGCGATAAAACCTGGTTGTTTCGGCGCGCCAAGCACTCTTTACGCGGCGCTCCGCTGAATATTTATGAGGTCCATCTGGGCTCCTGGCGGCGCACCGGCGAAGGAAAGCCTCTCTCCTGCCGGGAGATCGCCGAACTGTTAATTCCTTATGTCAAAAAAATGGGGTTCACCCACGTGCATCTGCTTCCCGTGGCCGAACATCATCCGGAAGACACCTGGGGCTATCAGTGCACCGATCCCTTTTCTGTTTCAAGCCGCTACGGCACACCCCCGGAGTTCATGTATCTGGTGGACGAACTGCACAAAGCCGGTGTCGGTATCTTCATGGATTGGGTCTGTCCTGATCTGCCGGAGGAAGCCTTGATCGAATGTGCATGTTTCTGGCTGGAAACCTATCATCTGGACGGTCTGCGGCCGGTGCTTTTCCACGGCGACCGGGATGTTTCCCTGCTGCAGCGGCTTAATGAAACCATTCGCAGCCGACACCCCGACATTTGCATGATCGGCAGCAATGGAAATTCCGCGGCACAGGGCTTTACTTTCTCCCGAATCGTTCCCTTTTCCGATCCCGATGTTCCTTTTTCGGAAATGACGATCCTTTCCCTGTCCCACGACGAGGTTGCACATGGAAAGGGATCTCTGCTGAACCAAATGCCCGGAACCGCTCCGGAAAAGTACGCCGGTGTGCGGGCATTCTACACTTGTATGCTGGCCATGCCGGGCAAAAAGCTGACTATGATGGGCAGTGAATTTGGTCAATGGAACGAGTGGAACAGCGAACACTCTCTGGACTGGCACCTGCTGGATCAGCAGGATGAAGACGGTACCCGTCATCGCCAGCTCCAGGTATTTTTCCGCTCTGCCAATGCCCTTTACCTGAAAAACCCCGCTCTGTGGCAGCAGGATTTTGCTCCCAACGGTTTCCGGTGGATCTGTAAAGACAAAACGGAGCGCATCTTCGTTTTCCAACGCATCGACAAGTGCGACCAGACATTGCTGATTGCTGTAAATTTCTCCCCTGAGTTTCGAGAGAACTATCGTATTGGTGTACCTTTGCCCGGTCGATACGCAGAAATATTCCATACTGACCGGACTGAATTTGGCGGTGAAAACCGTCTCCCCGCTCCTGCAAGAAGCGAAAACATCCCTTGGCATGGAATGGAACAATCTCTGGCAATCGATCTCCCTCCCCTGAGCGCAGTCATTCTGAAATGTCCCCGCAAATCCGGGAAAAAATGAAATGAGAAGGTGTTTCCATGAAAAAAGAGTGTGTCGCCATGCTTTTGGCCGGTGGCCAGGGCAGCCGCCTCTACGCGCTGACCAGTCATGTAGCCAAACCCGCCGTTCCCTTCGGCAGCAAGTACCGTATCATTGACTATCCTCTGTCCAACTGCTCCAACTCCGGCATTGATACCGTGGGTGTACTGACCCAGTATCAGCCATTGGAGCTCAATGCATATCTTGGCAACGGCCAGCCCTGGGATCTGGACCGATCTTACGGCGGCGTCCATGTCCTGCCCCCCTACGTACAGAAGGGTGACCAGGGCACTTGGTATAAAGGCACCGCCAATGCCATCTATCAGAATATCGGCTTTATTGAGTTGTATGACCCTGAGTATGTGCTCATCCTGTCCGGCGACCACATCTACAAGATGG
>CAZDXX010000113.1:0-5536 GCA_964509595.1 uncultured Oscillospiraceae bacterium | reverse complement strand
AGGCCTTCTTGACGTTGTTCTTCAGCTCAACGCCCAAGGGGCCGTAGTCCCAGGTATTGGCCAAGCCGCCGTAGATTTCAGAACCGGAGAAGATAAAGCCGCGGCCTTTGCAGAGGTTAACGATTTTTTCCATGGTGTTTTCGGTGTTTTGCATGGTAGTGTGACACTCCTTATATTGAAATTGGTTTTCTTTTTAGATTAAATAAGTTTTCACCACAGGGATACGGTGAAGGATCTCATAGACCAGCCAGCTCAGAGCCAGAATGAGTAGTGTGAGGCCGGGGATGGACAGCCAGGGGAACCATGCGCTGGCGGTCACGCCCCATCCCTGTAAAAGGTAGAGAGGGAAAACGTGGCAGAGATAGATGCAAAATGCGGCCTGAGCCAGCCGGGAGGTAAATCGGCGAATAGACTCCGGCCAGTGTCGCACCTGGAGCATAAGGCCAAACAGACCTGCGGCCATGAGCATGGGGCCGGGGGACATGCCCTCCATAAAGATGGTAGACAAGGAGCCGGAGGAAAGGGAGGTGACAGCACTGCCGACAAAGACCAGTGCAAATCCGCACAAGAGGGCCAGCCCATACCAAAGACGGCGAATGGTCCCACCATACCGGTACAGGTAGTGCCCCAATACACAAAATCCTATGGAGGAATAAGCCATGGGCATTAAATACCAGCTTTGCAGGGCATTGATCAGGGTAAAGGGCCAGAAGTACTTCAACAGCGGGATGGCGATACCGGTGACGAACCACACCACCAACAGATATTCCATCTCCCGTTTCGATGCGTTGCGGGTAAATGTGCGTACAACGGGAACGAAGATGTAGACCAAAATGAGGATGTGCAGATAGTAGAAGTGAAATTCGTGGTCCAGAACCAAGACGTGTTTTACCGCATCCCAAAGCTCCGCAAGAGTAAAGCCGCCGGGCAACAGGTAGTAAACCTGGTAAAGGAAGGCCCAGACCAGCATGGCAACGAGGATGCGCAGGAGATTGTGACGGTAAAGTCGTTTCAGGGGAATATCCCGACCCAGCATCAGAGCACCGCTGCACATGAAAAACAGAGGGACCGAAGGACGTACCAGACTGCCCCAAAAAAGGCCGCCCCACCAATCTGCCGAGCCAACCGGCAGATACAGTGCAGAACTGGTGACATGGGTGATCACCACCATGACAATGGCCACGGCCCGAATCGCATCCAAAGCCGGGTTGCGAGCAGACAACGTTTGCGGCATGTGAATACCCCCTACAAAAAAGAAAACGCCCTGAGCCATTGGCTCAGGGCGAACAGAATGTCCGTGGTTCCACCTGAATTCGGGCATTACCCGCACTCATTGCCCATAACGGAGGCGCCCGGCGCTCCATTCCCGGAACGCGGCTCGGAGGGGCCTTGGCTCTGTCGTGGCTCGGAGCTTGCACCAACCGCTCCGTCTCTAAAAACCGCCTGACAGGGTTACTTGTCCTCGTCAATGCCTTTAATCGGAGTTACTTTATCATCTTTTTGTTGACATGTCAAGGCAAAACGGCTGAAAAGTCCTGTTTTGCAGCCTTTGCGGAATAAGAGTAAAATTAGAAAGATCCTTCGCCGGATTGCGTTGATTGTCAACCATGGCAAAGTGTGCTACAATATAGAAAATTTCAAGGCTTCAAAGGAGTTTTGTATCATGTCCACCAAAGAAGAATTCATTGAGATCTATCAAACATACATCCATCGGGAGGGCAGCGGCGCCCTGCTGGATTATCTGCAGAACAAAAGTGACTTTTTTACCGCCCCTGCATCCACGCAGTTCCACGGCGCCTATCCGGGCGGACTGTGTGATCACAGCTTGAATGTGTATCACTGTTTGGTGGACTATCTGGAGCGTCCTCGTGTGCAGGAGCTGTACGGACTGGAATACGACCCCGAGTCGATCGCTATTGTGTCCCTGCTGCACGATATCTGCAAGGTGGGCTGCTACCGTGCCGGCACCCGCAATGTGAAAAATGAAGTGACCGGCCAATGGGAGAAGGTGCCCACATTCTTCTATGAGGACAAGCTGCCCTACGGCCACGGGGAAAAGTCAGTGTATATCATCTCCGGTTTTATGCGCCTTTCCAGAGAGGAAGCCATGGCTATCCGTTGGCACATGGGCTTCTCAGGCACGGAGGACAACCGCACGGTGGGGCAGGCTTTGCAGCAGTTTCCCCTGGCCTTTGCGCTGGCAACTGCCGATATGGAGGCCAGCTATTTCCTGGAGGGAGAAAATGACTGATGGCACGTACCAATGATTTGGGCCGTGACAACATTCCGCGCCTTTTAATACGTTTGGCGCTGCCTGCTGTGGCAGCGCAATTGGTCAACGCATTGTACAATATCGTGGATCGCATGTATATCGGGCATATTCCCGGAGAAGGAGATTTGGCTCTGACCGGTGTTGGAGTCACCTTTGCGGTCATTATGCTGGTGTCCGCGCTGGCCAGCCTGGTCTGTGTGGGCGGCGGCTCCCGGGCAGCCATCCACATGGGCGAGGGCAACCGGGATCGGGCGGAAGAGATCCTGGGCAACTGTACAGCACTTTTGATCGTTATCGCCGTGGTGGTGACGCTGGGGCTTTGGTTTATTCGTGAACCTATGCTGTTGTTGTTTGGAGCCTCGGAGAATACCGTGGGTTACGGCAGTGACTATCTGGGAATCTACCTGTTGGGTACGATTTTTGTCATGGTCTCGGTAGGTCTGAATTATTTCATCTCCACACAGGGCTTTTCTGCCGTTTCCATGTGCACCACCCTGATTGGTGCAGTGGTCAACATTGTGCTGGACCCCATCTTTATTTTTACTTTTGATATGGGCGTGAAGGGCGCTGCGTTGGCCACCATTATTGCGCAGGCGGTTTCCGCCGTTTGGGTCTTGCGTTTTTTGACGGGAAAGAAGACCCAACTGCGCATTCGGATCAAATATCTGCGCTTGAGGGGGACCATTTTGGCCCCGGTGCTGGCCATTGGTGTTTCACCCTTTGTGATGCAGGCCACCGAGAGTATCCTGAACGTGGCATTTAACTCATCCCTGAAAGCCTACGGCGGAGATCTGGCGGTAGGGGCTATGACCATTGCTTCCAGCGTCATGCAGCTGCTGGGCACCCTGTTCATGGGCTTTGCGCAGGGAGCCAGCCCCATTATTGGCTATAATTACGGAGCCGGTCAAAGCGGACGCGTGAAGCAGGCGACCCGGCTGCTCCTCGCCATCACCGTGTCCATTTCCACTGTGTTCTGGCTGTTTGTGGAGCTGTTCCCCGGTGTATTTGTGTTGATTTTTAACGACGATCCTACGCTGGTGGAGTATGCCACGTGGGCGCTGCGAATCTATAGCGCCGGCTTGTTTGCCATGGGCGTGCAGCATGCCTGCCAGCAGTCCTTCGTGGCATTGGGGCAGGCAAAGATTTCCCTGTTCCTGGCATTGCTGCGTAAGTTTATTCTGTTGATTCCCTTGATTTTCATTCTACCGCACTTCTTTGAAAATCAGGTATTTGCAGTGTTCTTGGCAGAGCCGGTGGCCGATATCCTGGCTGCCACGACCACAGGAACCCTGTTCTTCACCCGCTTGCCGAAAATCCTGCGCCAACGGGAAATCCAGTTGGGCAGCAGCCGCGAAAAGTAGGGCGGATCATCCAAAGGGAATCCATGATTTGAAAAAACGGGAGAACTGCCGCAACCGGCAGTTCTCCCGTTTGGTTCATAGTCTCTTATTGCACGCCCAGCTCAGATAAACCGATCCGCTCCTTATCGGGGCAGGTTGTGGTGTAGTAATAGTCCACGATCTTCTGCGCGTCACGGGAACGACGGGGGTACGCGAAGACGATGGGGGCGTCGCCCTCTCGCAGAATGACGAGATGCCCCTGTTCAAACTGTGCGGGCAGACCGTCGGGATAGGCTGCGCTCAGGGGACTGTCCGCGGAAATTTTCTTCCCGGCCAGATTTGCGGCGGGAATTGCGGCAACGGCGGTGATCTGGCTCAGCGGCACCCAGATGCGTCCGGGCAGTCCGCTGGAGTAGATGCTCAGGATGGGCTCAGTGGGCTGCTCCGGGGTGGAAAGCCCCTCCAGCTTGAAGCGGTGGTCGTCCTGAGGGAAGAAGGGTTCCTTGGTCGGCTCCAGCAATTCGGCGGTGATTTCGGCATCTCGGTTGATGGCAAGCCCGCAGAGATGGGTGGCCGACAACACGGCCTTTGTTCGCTTCTGGTGGCGGATCATATTGGCGATGGGTTTCATGGGTATGGGTTGACGGCCGTACATAAAAGTCACACCTTTCGTTTTTTGTGGAAGAGAGGAAAGTATGGCTTCCCTTTTTCATTATTATACAATTATTTTGGGCAAATGTCACTATTTTTCGGCTTTTTCGGAAATGAATTTTATTGTTTTTACCAATGATTTTTAATCTTAATTCGGAACGAGATGGTGAGGATTTTGGATAGCCGGAAAAAACCGGCAGTTGCTCTGCCGGATTTTTTTTGATATAATACATTGTTACGAATTTCGCTTGCCCAAAGGAGTTATCCTAGTATGGACAACATTATCCTCATCGGTATGCCCGGCTCGGGCAAGAGCACCGTCGGCGTGCTCCTTGCCAAGGCTCTGGGTTTTGATTTTATTGACACCGACCTGACCCTCCAGCAGCGGGAGGGTGCACTGCTTCAGAACATTCTCAATGAGCGCGGTACCGAGGTCTTTTTGGATTTGGAACAGGCCGCCATCTGTTCGGTGCAGTGTAAAAACTCTGTCATTTCCCCCGGCGGAAGCTGCGTCTGCCGGGAGCTTTCCATGGCTCACCTCAAGGCCATGGGGCGGATTGTATATCTGCGCCTGCCCTTGGAGGAATTGGAAGCACGTTTGAACAACATCAGCACCCGAGGCATCGCCATGGAGCCCGGGCAAACCCTGAGAGATCTGTATGACTACCGAACCCCTCTGTATGAACAATGGGCCGATGTGACGGTAGACTGTGCCGGCCACCATTTGGAGGAGACGGTAGCCGCTGTGCTGCGCGCGCTGATTTCTCAGGAGAATCAAGGAACGTCTGATTAAATCGACGCGAAATTCTGGGCGAGAAATTTTTTCGGCAGACGGGACAAAAAACGCAGAGAATACTTTGTGTATTGTCGAGTATTTTTTGGCCCATATGCGGGGAAAAGGGCCGGCCAGAGTTCGTGACTCGGTTCAAGCAGAGGTTCCTCTAAAAAGGATTGAAACCATGACATTTCAACAACTCGGGCTTATGCCCCAAATTCTCTCCGCGCTGAAAGAGCAGGGGTATGAAAATCCCACGCCCATCCAGCGGGGAGCGATTCCGCCTGCCCTGAAAGGGCAGGATGTCTTGGGTTGTGCCCAAACGGGAACTGGAAAAACCTGTGCCTTTGCCACACCCATACTCCAGAGACTGGCGAAAACCCATAAAAAGGGCCCACGTACCATTCGCGCCCTGATTTTGACGCCCACTCGTGAGCTGGCCTTGCAGATCGAAGAATGCTTTGAGGGCTACGGCAAGAACCTGCCCTTGCGCTCTGC
>CAZDXX010000112.1:5316-5553 GCA_964509595.1 uncultured Oscillospiraceae bacterium | reverse complement strand
AAGGGCGTGGCCCCCTACAAGCAGATCATTACCCACGGCTGGACCGTAGACGGCGAAGGCAAGGCCATGCACAAGTCCCTGGGCAACACGGTCGCTCCCGAGGAAGTCATTAAGGACTACGGCGCCGATATGCTGCGCCTGTGGGTTTCTTCCACTGACTATACTCAGGATGTTCGTATCTCCAAGGACATTATGAAGCAGCTGTCTCAGGCCTACCTGAAGATCCGCAACACCGCC